>NZ_PDJU01000001.1:300000-496377 GCF_004116455.1 Arcobacter sp. F155 | reverse complement strand
GAAAATACTTCCCTATTATTTTTGCTTGCAGTTTTAAAGCATAGATCATTACTATTAGGAATATAAACACTATTCCCATACCTAATGCCATAAACTTTACTGCTTCCGCAATTAAGTTTGTTTCCATATTACTCCCCGTGGTTACCATCGTGTAATTTGTATTCTAATTCTATAGAAACTTTGCTTTAGTAAAATTTATTTTGAAGAGTATATTATTATAAATTTTGGAATTTAAAATTATTATTAGTTTTTATAATATTTTTTTACCAACAACTAATAATAAATTATCAAATTTTAGTAATAAATTCATTACAGAGTTTGTTGCTTTAGTAATTTTTGCTGACATTTTTAAGTCCTTTTATAAAAAATATGTCAAAATTCTATAGTTTTTTTTCAAAACCCTTGAAAAATATTGCATTTTGTAATATAATTAAAAAAAGGAGAAATAATGTTAGCTGTACCTGAAATAATTGAAAAATTAAAAGATATTATAAGTAAAGATGGAAAATCAGGAAAAGTTTTTGATAAAGATGTTGCAGGAGCATTGGATTTAAGTCAAGTGAATTTTGCCACTATGAAGAATAGAGGAAAGATACCTTTTTCAAATATTTTAGATTTCTGTGCAAGAAAAAAAATATCAATTAACTGGTTACTATACAATCAAAATCCAGGATCATTAGTTGATTCTACAGATAAGTACTGGATAAGATACTACCCTGAAGTAAGAGTAAGTGCTGGTGGTGGAGCTTATGAAAATGATGATGAGTATGAAAGTTTAGAAGTTCCTCCATATTTTATAAATATGCTAGGTGGACAAGAGAATCTTAAAAATATTGAAGCTATTAACGTAGTAGGGGACTCTATGGAGCCAACTTTAAATAGTGATAATGTTATTTTTATTGATAAAAGTAAAACAGATGCATCAAGAGATGGTATATATGCATTTACTACAAACCATGGATTATTTGTAAAAAGAGTACAAAAAAGAGTTGACGGAAAACTTGATATAATATCGGATAATAGGGACTATCCTGTACAAATATTAGCAGATAATGAACTTAATGTAGTTGGGAAAGTTGTAAGTACTTTTGGTATGATTTACTAAAAGTACTTATATCAAAGTAGGTTCGTTATTTTCTTGAGATACTTGTTCGTATAAAGTATCATAGTTTAAACCAACAAAGTATGCTGCATTAAAAGAGTTTTTCTTTAAAAATGCTTTTATATTTGAAATAGAAGTTAAATGAATATATTCAATATTTTCACTATGAGTCTCTTCTTCAAAAGAGAAGTATAAGATTTTTGCATATTTATATTTATTTCTTAAATATTTAATCTCTTCTTCTACTAACTCTTTATTTTCTTGAGCTAATAAAAACTTATCAGTTCTTCCATAATCAGTATGATTGATTAGTTTATCTACAAAAATAGGTCTTAGTTTATTAAATCTTTTTAATTTATTTAAATCTGCGTCAAAACCTAAAAAACTATATACATCTAAAAACTCTTTTAAATATAAGCTAGGTATTTTAATTTTAGGAAAATATCTATCTTGATAAGAAAAAGTTGTTTCAAAAATAGAGTGTTCAATTAGGTTTTTTATTTCATACTGTTTAGTATTAAAATCAAAATTAACTGGATAAATATCATCAAGTGTTTTTTGACATGAACATATTATTGTATCATTATCTTCAATATCATCAATAAATTTAAAAAGTTTTGATAACTCTTTAGGGATTAATTTGATTTTACTATGACTATTAGGTTTCTTAAGTATTTCAAATAAGTCATAACTAACACTATTACAATAAAAGGCAGTAAGTTTTTTATTTGAAAGTTGAAATCTTATTAGTTTAACAATTGCTTCATTAAGATTAGGAACTTTTATCCATGCAATTTCATTGTCAATTATTTGTGTATTTTCATCAACAATTAGTCCAAAAGCTCCATTTTCAAGTGCTTCTTTGATATGTTCTTTATTTTGAACAATAAAAAGGTCACCTTCTTTTACTTTTCTTGGATTAGTTTTAATTGAATATATAAAAGAGATTGATGGTTGGTTTAATAACCTACCATCAATAATATCTAATAAAGATGTAATTTGCACTAGCTTATTTTTGTCCCATTAGTTTTTGGTTTTTCTGGTCTTATTAGACATAAACCATCTTCATCTTTTGCTGCAAGAAGCATACCTTCACTTAACATACCCATTAGTTTCGCTGGTTTTAAGTTTGCTACAACACAAGCTTGTGTACCAACTAAACTTTCCGCAGAATAGAACTCTTTAATTCCTGCAAGTACTTGTCTAGGTTTTTCTTCTCCAACATCAACTTGAAGTTTTAGAAGTTTTTTAGATTTTGGAACCTCTTCGGCCTCTACAATTGTACCAATCCTTAAAGTTGTCTCAAAGAATTGATCAATAGTAATTAAGTTGTCTTCTTCTTGAGTTTCTTTCTTTTCTTCTTTTTTAGAAGGCTTTTTCTCTTCTACTTCAGTTTTTGAAACTTCTGTAGGTTTTGCTTGTTCTAATAAAATCTCTTCAATTCTTGGGAAAAGTTGTTCTACTTTTGTAATAGTTGTTTCACCAATTAACTCTTTATTTACAATAAGTTTATTATATGACTCATTGTTGATTTCAAGCCCTAAAGAAGTTGCAATTTTAGCAATTTTTTCTGGCATAACAGAGTCTAAAAGTAGGGCAACCTTAGCCATGATATTAGTAATTAAAGCAACTAATGCCATTGCTTCTTCTGTTTTTCCATCTTTCATTTTAGCCCAAGGTTCATGGTCACCAATAGCTTTGTTTGCAATAGTTAAAATTTTCCAGATATCTTCTAAGTATCTATTTAATTGCATATTAAATACATATTTTTCTACATTGTCTAAAATCTCTTGAACTTCATTTAACTCTTTTTCATGATATTTTACAACATCTTTAGAATCAATTTTAAAGTCAAAATATTTTCCAGACATACCAGAAATTCTATTTAAAAGGTTTCCTAAATCATTACCTAAATCAGAGTTGATTCTATCCATTAAAGCTTTTTGAGAAAAATCTCCATCTTGTCCAAATGGAACTTCTCTTAACATGAAGTATCTAAATGCATCTAAACCATAAGCATCTGCAACCTCTTTTGGATCAACAACATTTCCTTTAGATTTAGACATTTTTTCACCATCTCTTGTCCACCAACCATGTGCTGCAATATGATCTGGTAATGGTAAGTCTAAAGACATTAAGAATGCTGGCCAATAAACAGAGTGGAATCTTAAAATATCTTTTCCAACTAAATGAACTTTAGCAGGCCAGAAATCCATATTTTTTTCATCTCCACCGTAACCTAAAGCAGTAACATAGTTCATAAGTGCATCTAGCCAAACATACATTACGTGTTTTGGTTCATTTAAAGATTCTGGAAGTTTTACACCCCAGTCAAATGATGTTCTTGAAATAGAAAGATCTTTTAATCCACCTTTTACAAAGTTCATGATTTCATTTTTCTTTGCTCTTGGTAAGATACAGTCTTCATTCTCTTCATACCATTTAATTAGCTTATCTTCATACTTTGATAGTTTGAAGAAATAACTCTCTTCTTTAACAATATTTGTAGGTTTACCACAGTCTGGGCAGAATTGTTCATCTACAAGTTGTTTTTCTGTAAAGAATGTCTCACATGATACACAATAGAAACCTTCATACTCACCTTTATAGATATCACCTTTTTCATACATTTTTTCAAAGGCTTTTTGAACACCAAGTTTATGCTCTTCATCAGTTGTACGAATGAACTTATCATAAGTAATATCAAAATCATCCCAAAGTTTTCTAAACTTCCCTGATACTTCATCAGCATACTCTTTTGCAGTTTTTCCTCTAGCTTCTGCACTTTGAGCAATTTTTTGTCCGTGCTCATCTGTTCCTGTTAAAAAATATGTGTTATATCCAGTTAGTCTTGAGTATCTTGCTAACATATCTGCAATAATTGTTGTATATGCATGACCGATATGTGCTACATCATTTACATAATAAATAGGAGTTGTAATATAAACATTTTTACAAGAGTTTTCCATATAAATACCTTCTTCTTTTAATTAAAATTCAAATCCACCGCCAGAGCCTTTATTCATAGACTCATAAACAGCAATTACATATTTTTTTCTTAGTTCACAATCAAAAAACTTTTCACAAAAGTTATTGTCTGGCTGACAAGATTGTTTATTGTGTAAAGACATTTGACAACTATTTAGTTCTGTCTTTACTTTTTCTAGGTTTAATTCCCATTGGTCTTTTTGTTGGTTTTCAGACATGATCTTTATAAACTTCTAAAACTCTATTAATTTCATCGTTTGAACCAAAAAAACATGGACTAGTATCATGAATATGAGTTGTAGATATTTCTAAAACTCTATTTTTACCGTCAACAGCTTTTCCTCCTGCAAATTCATATGCTAAGGCAAAAGGGAAAACCTCAAATAGTTGTCTTAATTTACCCTTTGGTTTATCTGTTGTTCCTGGATAAGAAAATAATCCTCCACCTTTTAAAAGGATTTGGTGTAAATCCGGAACCATACCACCTGAATATCTTAAGTAATAACCTGCATCATACATACTATTTACAAGCTCTTTGTGGTGTGTTGGCCAACACATTTGAGTAGAACCAGTTGCAGTTAATTTACCTTTTTCTTCAAGTTTAATATCTTTTATATAATTAAATTCATCATCAAAAAGTCTATATAGTTTTACACTATTTTCATAGGCAATTACCATTTCTACTCTTGGTCCAAATACTACATAAACTGAAGCAACAATATTGTCTCCAGTAAAATCGTTTTTATAAATACCATAAATAGAACCAACTGAAAGGTTAACATCAACTAATGAAGACCCATCTAAAGGATCATAAGCTATTAAATATTCTCCATCTTCATTTAAATCAACAATATTTTCTTGTTCTTCACTAACAATTGATTTAATCGAAGGAATAGTTGCAAAAACCTTTTCGATGATAACATCACTTGCAATATCAAGTTTTAATTGTGTATCACCAGTAGAGTTTTCATTTTCACTTTTTGCTGTATCACCTAATTCTATTACGTCTTGTATTTGTTTACTAGCTTCTTTTATTGCTTCAAATATTTCTTGCATTAAACTCTCTTTGCATTGTTTTCAATCCAGTTGATTATCTCTTCTGGGTTATTTAAGTCTAGTTTATCTAAGTTAGAAGGAATTTCATTTTCATTGATAGTTTCATCAAAAGCTATTGAGTTACTATATTTAAAATAAGATTCGTCTACTTCGTCTCTAAAGATTGTAATTCTTGGTAGAGGAAGAGTTTTTAATCCTTCAACTAGTAAATAATCAAAATCTTTAAAAGTTTCAATTATTTCATCGATTGATGAAGTTTCATTTTTAAAATATGTAGTTCTTTTAGGACTTACTACCGCAACATCAGCACCTGTTTCAAAGAATCTGTAACTATCTTTTTTAGGTATATCAAAAGTTGCTTTATTTCCCGGGTCATGTTTTACAATACACACCTTATGTCCCATCTCTTGTAAAAGAGTAGAAACTTTAATAATAAGTGTAGTTTTTCCGCTGTTAGACGGGCCACTAAAAGCAACTGCAAGTTTTTTATATTGATTATTCATGGGGTAGATTTTATCTAAATATATGTTAAAGTAAAATTAGGGTAAGATGCCATCTTACAATAATTTAGGATGTTTTTTATGAAGATAATTAGTAGTTTTTTTATACTATTTTTAGCTCTGTATTTTACAGGTTGTGCAGATAAGACAAGTGCATTAAATCATTTTGAAAATGATAAATTAAGTGCAAAAGCAATTCAATACACAAAAAAGCGAGACTTATTAAATAATAATGAAGTTGAGGCTTTGATTTTTGTTACATATTTAAATAATGTAGATGAAAAGTATAAGAGTGATAATATTGAAACTTTTATTCTTGGAGTTCAAATAGCAAATAAAGATAATGAGAACTTTTTCAAAGACTCTTATAAATTAGTTTTAAATGAAAAAGAATCAGTAAGTTTAAAAGGTTTAGATGCAAACTCTACTTTAGTAAACTCTATACCACTAAAAAACCCATGGGCTAGGTATTATTTAGTAAAGTTCAATAACAAAGAAGAGTTAAGAGAATTAAACTTAGAGTTTATTCATACTAAATATGGAACTGCTACTTTAAGCTTTCAAAAATAGAAGATAATTTTATCTTCTTTTTTTCTTTTTTAATATTGTTATTGATATAGAAATAATAATTTAAAACAAACTCTTCAAGTTTTTCATCAGAGATAAACTCAAAAATAAGACTTTTATCTATCTTTTCCTTTAATTTATAATTTTTTTCTAATAACTTTAAAGTATCATTTTTATTTTCTAAAGTTAAATACTTTAAAATAGGATTCATGTTTTTATCTTCTAAAAGCTCTTTATTTAGTAAAGAGATACTTTTTTCTAGAGCTAAACCATGGTTATAGAAGTTTTTTACATCTTTAAGTTTATAATTTTGATTTAATAGACCAATATTAAACTCTTTTGAAATAAATTTATTATCAAAGTCTGAGTTTACTTGAATTAAAGAGTAAAGAAAAGCTTTTGTTTCTAAAGATAATTTTTTTGTATTCTTTTTAAACTCTATATTTTTTGTTTGAGCAAAACTTAAAAGTTTTTTCTCTTCTAAAAGTTCATTTGCAAGAATTGTATATAAGTCTACTTTTGTATTTAAAGATATATCTTTTAAATAAGTTTCATTTTTTGAAGTCTTATATAACCAGAATAAAACTTTATTGATATTCTTATCATCTGTTTTATTTAAAGCATTTTGTAAAAAAGTAGTAGCTTTATTTGTTTTTTCAAGGGCAAATGCATTTAATCCTAACAAAAAAGATGAGTTTGCATTTAAGTTTGAATCATCAATAGCTAAAAATGAATCATTTACAATATCAAAGTTTCTATTTGTAATGTTTTGTTTTAAATACTTTTCAAAATTTACTTTATCTTGGTAAATTCTAAAAAATGTTTTTCTAGGTAGTCTATAGTTAAAATAGTTCTCTTTGAACTCTACTGGCAAATTAAAATATAAGTCATAAAATGAGTTGCTATCTAAAGTAATAATTTTTGTAAAAGGAATAGCAGAAGATAAAACTTTTAAATTTTTTGCAAAAAGAGGGTATTTTTCTGATGTTTTATTTATAAGTTGATTTAACTCTAAAGAGTTCAATTTAGAGGCTTCTTTATAGTCTAATCCAATTTTAATACAATCTGCATAAGAGCTAAGTAGTTGCTTTGTTGGCATATTCATACATTGAACTACAGCTAAGGTTTCATCATGTTTATACTTTAATGCAAAGTTAGTAAATAGTTTTGTATTCATAGAATCAATATATGATAGTGATTCATAAGCTTGCTCTTGTGTAATAGAGGGTTGCTTTAAAAATTCATTTAAAAGAAAGTCTCTTTTAAGACCTTTCTCTTCTTTTTTAATTGTTTCAAGAGTTAAAAACTCTTTTTTAGTATCTACTGCTTCATTTGAAAAAGCAAGTGAAGATAAAAGAGTTATTAATAGAAGAGAAGAGGGCTTCATATTACATTCCCATAAAAAGTTTACCTAAGAATGTCTCTAGGAAGATTAATGCAAAAATTAAGATAATTGGTGCAAAATCCATTCCTCCAAAAACTGTAGGAATAAATCTTCTTACAAGGTTATAAGCTGGTTCTGTTAATCTATGTAGCATTTGTACAATAGGATTATATGGGTCAGGTCTTACCCAAGAAAGGATAGCTGATATTATAATAACCCATTTATATAAAAATACAATACTTAAAACTACAGTAAAAACTGAACTTAGTAGGGCATCCATCATTTTGTAATTTCTCCTAAATAGTTTTTAATTAAAGGATAAACTTCTGAAAGATCAATCTCTTTAGTTTGTCCTGTAAGAATATAAGTTAAAGGCTTTAAAAGTTTTTCCTCTTTTAATTGTGTTTTATCAGTAAGATATTGATTAAACTCAGCAAAACTGTCAATATAAGGAGCATCATTTATAGCTAACTTTAATTCTACAAACTCTTCTTCAAAACCTTCACATGTAGATTTTGGTGCAAATACTAAGTCTATTTTCTCTTTTATCTCTTTAATAGTTGATGTTTCAGCTAAGAATAGTTTTCCAAGTTTTCCAATATCATCATCTGCAAAACCTAAAATCTTTGAAAATCTCATGTTATCTATATGAGAAAGATGTTTTTTATTAATCTCTTTTAGTTTCTCAATATCAAAGTTTACTGCTTCTTTTGAGATGTTTTTTATATCAAACCACTCTACAGCTTCTTCTAATGTAAAAATCTCTTTTGGTGTTTCATTTCCAAGAAGAACTAAATAGTTTGCAATAGCTGCAGGAAGGAAACCTTCATCAATAAGCTGTTTTACAGAAGAGTATTTTGAGTCTACATTTACACTTGGAACGTGTGTAAACTCTATTTCCTTATCATAGTTTAATAGCTTTCTTACATGTATTTGTTTTGCTGCATCATCTATATTATCTTCTGATGTAATAATAGTAGAAATATTAAATAACATATCATCAACAGCATGTGCATAGTTATGTGTTGGCATTTTATCTTGTCTTAGAATAGGGAACGAATCAACACTAGAAGGAGTATATGTTAGCTTTCCTTTTAAAAGATCATTAAATACTATCTCTACCTCTGGCTTTTTTATTCTAACAATAAAAGGAGAATTAACATTTAAAACTGTTTCATCAGAAAGAGTTTGACAAAAACCATCATATTCATAAGGTTTATTCTTCTTTTTTGCTTCTTCTTTTAGTTCTTCAATTTTTGCATCAGAGCAAAAACATGCGAAAGCATTTTTTTGTCCCATAAGTTGCATAGTAAGTTTTTGATGATATTTCAGATTATCACTTTGGTGAAAAATTCCCTCATAACCTATAGAAAAAAGATTTAGAAGTTCTAAAAGCTCTTTGTCTTTTCCTTCTATAGTCTTTTCTTTGTCTGTATCTTCTATTCTAATTAAAAGCTTTTCATTTAATTGTTTAGAAACAATATGATTAAATATTGCTACTCTTAAATCACCTATACTCATATCTTTTGTTGGACTTTGTGCAAATCTTAACAAATTACTTCCTTACTATTGAAAATGATAATTTTTTGATCTCATCATGAGATTTTATATATTCGTTTAAATCGTCTAAATTAAGACTTTGTATTTTCTCTAACTCTTTTTGCGAGTGATCAAATTCTAAACCTCTATAAAATAGAGTAAAGGCTCTATGTAGTCTTTGAGATAATGTTTCAGTTCTTAAAGGCTCACTTCCTAAAATAAAGTTTTTAGCTGCATCTAACTCTTCTTGCGTTACACCTTTATTTACAAACTCATTTACAATTTGAGAAACTAACTCTTTTGCTTCATCAGCACTTTCAAGTTTTGTTTGTAAATATCCAGTAAAGTAGTTGTGAGATTTATTTATTGAAACATATCCATATGCAGAGTAAGCTAAACCTCTTTTAACTCTAATCTCTTCCATAAGTCTACTTCCAAAACCACTTCCACCTAAAATAAATGAAGCTACTTTTGCTTTATAGTTATCTTCATTTTTTGCTGTTGTTTCAAAAGGACTTCCAAAATATATGTATGCTTGTTGAGTCTCTTTTTTAAGTGTCTTTACTTGTGCTTTATCACTTGTTTTTACTGTTTTAAATTTATTACTATTTTTAGCTTTTATATTTTTTAATAGTTTTTTTAGTTTTACTGAAAGCTCATCAAACTCTATATCACCACCTACAACAACAATTAAGTTGTTCAAATCAATTGCATTGTCTAAAAACTTCTTAATATCAGCAAGTTTAATCTTTTCAATTGATTCAATACTACCACTTGATGGATTTTGTAAAGCTGTTCCTTCAAAAAGAATTTCTTTTAAGTTTTTACTAGCAATGTAGTCAAAATCATTCTCTTTTCTTTTTAATGACCCTGTTTTAATAGTTTTAATTTTATCTAATACTTTTTTATCATAATTTGGGTCATTTAGTAGCTCTTTTAATAAAGATAAGGCTTTATCATTTACATCTTTTATTGAAGAAAGCTCTATAACAAATGTCTCAAAGCCAACAGAAGAGTGTAATGAAATAGCCGAATCTTCTAACTTTTGAGCAAACTTAGTAGAACCTAACTTTTTTGTTCCTTCATTTAGAAGTTTTGCTGAAAGTGATGCTAAACCACTTTTATTTTTATCTTGCATATATCCAGAGTTTTTAAATACAAGTTGTAAATTTAATATTGGTAAATTTTTATCTTGTTCAAAAACTACAGGTATTTCAATATTATTTATTTTTATTTGCTTAACTGTAGCAGACATTAAATATCCTTGAATTAATAATAGTAGTAAAAAAGATTTAAAGAGGTTCATTTAGTTAAAACCTCTCTAAAATCTCATAAGCAGTGTTTCTTTTTGCTGGGTTTTCACCAACATCATGGATTAATTGAATCATTTCATCTTGATTCATACAATTTGTAGCTCCTGCAGCTGCAACTACATTTTCTTCCATCATTGTACTTCCTAAGTCATTTGCTCCAAATTTAAGAGCCATCTGACCAATATAACTTCCTTGAGTTACCCAAGAACTTTGAATATTTGGAAAATTATCTAAATATAGTCTTGAAACAGCAAGTAGTCTTAAGTATCTATTTGATGATTGAGGCTTTAAATCAGGAATCTCTTCTTTTAGCTTTGTATTTGCACTTTGGAAAGACCACATAATAAAGGCTCTAAAACCACCTGTTTCATCTTGTAGTTGTCTAATTCTATTCCAATGCTCAATAATCTCTTCATCTGTTTCAACTGTTCCAAACATCATTGTAGCAGTTGTTTTCATACCAATTGAATGAGCTAATCTATGAACTTCTAACCAATCATCAGTATCAATTTTTCTAGGAGCGATTACATCTCTAACTCTATCTGATAAAATTTCAGCGCCAGCTCCTGGAATTGAGCTTAAACCCTTTGCTTGTAGTCTTTTTAAAACTTCTAATCTTGAAATTTTTGAAACTTTTGCAATATAACAAATCTCAATTGCAGAGAATGAGTGTAGGGTGATTTGAGGGAATTTTGTATGAATATGCTCAACTAATTCTTCATAATAATCAATTTTAAGCTTTGGATGAACACCACCTTGCATAAGTATTTGTGTTCCACCAATCTCTAATAACTCTTCAATTTTCTTATCAATTTCATCAAATTTTAATACATAAGCATCATCATCTCTTCCGTGTCTATAAAAAGCACAGAATTTACAGTCTACCCAACAAACATTTGTATAGTTAATATTTCTATCAACTACAAAAGTTGTGATTTTTTCAGGGTGTAACTGTTCTTTTTTCTTAGAAGCTAAATCACCTAATTTTACTAAAGAAGCATTTTTAATTAAATCTAATGCTTCTTCTTCTGTGATTCTTCTATCAATAATATCCATTTTTTTTACCATAAATTATCCAATTTTTTTATTTTTAAAAACTAGACCCTAATGAGAACTCAAATGATGATGTATCATCACCTGACTCATCATCCAATGGTTGAGCAAAAATCAGTTGTAATGGACCAAATGGCGAGATCCACTCAAAAAGTGCACCTGTTGAAGATCTTTTAATATCTGACATATTATCTTCACCAATCATACCATAATCATAGAATACACCCCATCTCATCTTAGCTTGTGGAGATAGAGGGAAACTCATTTCTACTGATGTTGCTGCCATGTTTTTATAAGGGTCAACTTTTTCACCAGATTCATTTTTAGGGAAGGCATAAGACTTAAATCCTCTTAAAGATTTTGTACCACCTAAGTATAATGAATCACCTTGATTGATTTGACCATTATCCACAAGGAAGTTTGCTTGTAGCTTATATCTAAAAATCCAATCTAAATCATAAAGATCGTTTAAAGAATAGAAGTATTTAAAGTAAGATAAACTTTTAAGATACTCTGAGTCTCCACCTAATCCTGCAAACTCTAAAGAAGAACCAGCTTTAAATCCACTTCTTGGTAATAAGTAGTCATCTGTGTTATCAAAGTTAACAAAAGGAGTAATAGAACTAGTTACATAATCTGTATCTTCAAACCTTTTACTTTCAGGAACTCCTGCATCATCTTCATAATCATACTCTTCTTTAATAAAGTCAAGTCTATATCTAGCACCAACTCTTAAGTTTCTAATTAGCTCTTTACCAACTCCTACAGAGAAACCTTTTACATCTTTATCTAATTCATATTTAGAACTATCAATTTCAATGTTGTCTGAGTGAATATCTAAATCACCACTATATTTACTATCAGCAATAGCAGGATTTCTAAGTTTAATAGAAAGGTCAGTTTTTCTTTTTGATAAATCAACAGAAACACCTAAAGAAAGACCAGAACCAAAGATATTATTATCTACAATAGAACCATTAATCATAAATCCATCATATGAACCATATCCACCACCAAGGATGATATTTCCTGTTGCAGCTTCTTTAACCTTTACAACTATATCCATCTTATCAGCAGAAACTCTTTTTTGCTCAATTAGAACATCTTCAAAGTATCCTGTTCTTTTTAGTTTATTTTTTGAGTCAGTATAATCTGTAAGGTTAAATAAATCTCCAGGAGCTAAATAAACATCTCTTCTAATAACTCTATCAAGTGTTCTTGTATTTCCAGAGATTTTAACATCTCTAATAAATACTTTTTCTCCAGGAATAACATTAAATACTAAATCAGCAGTTCCATTTTTCTCATCTTTTTTAATATCATATTTAACTTGTGCAAATGCATAACCCTTATCAGCAACTAAAGTTTTGATATAGTCAGCATCCTTTCTAAGTCTTTTAATATTAAAAGTTCTGCCTTTTCTTAGTTTTAACTCAGGATAAATGTCTTCAGGTTTTACAATCTCAGAATTTACATAGATTGCAATATCATTTACATTATATTGTCTACCTTCTTCAATATAAAAGTCAAGCTCAGCTTGATTTGAAGAGAAATCTACTTCTAAGAAAGGATCTTTTACTTTTGCATCTAAGTATCCATTTTCAAAATATACTTCTTGTATTCTTTTACTATCATATTCTAATTGCTCTGCAGCTAATTCACCACCATTTTGAGTGATAAACCATGATGCGAACTCTTCTTCTTTGTTTGCAGTTGCTGGTTCAAAGTCACCAGAGTCAAGGTTTTCAGAACCAAAATAGTTTACTTTTTTAATGATGATTTCATCACCTTTGTTTACACTAAAAGTAATTGCTACTGAGTCTTCATTTAAGTGTTCTACTTCTGCTTCAACAACAGAGTTAATATAACCTTCTCTTTCTAATTCTTTTAAAAGTTTCTCTTTTGCATTTCTAACTCTTTTGTCAGAATACATATTTCCTTTTTCAAGACCTATTTGCTTTCTTAAAATGTCAAGATCATCTTCTCTAGACTTATATCCAGTGATATCAACATTTGCAATCGATGGTTTTTCATCAAATACAAATTGAAGCTTTCCATTGTCTATATTAACTTTAATGTCTTCAAAGTAATTAAATTTATAAAAGTCTTTTATAGCTTTATTTACTTTTTCAGTACTAACTTCATCACCAACTTTTAACTTTAAAGTTTCATTTGCAACTGGTAAAGAAATTTTTGTTAAATTTACATATTCAATTGAAGTAATTTGTTCAGCTTGTAGAAGTGAAGCTAACGTGATAGATAATAAGATACTTTTCTTTTTCACAGTTATCCTTATTTTTAATAATTAAAGCTAAAATATATCTAAATAAACTTTATAGGATGTTTAAGATATAATCGCTTTTTAAATATATTTTAAAGGTTATAAAATTGAATATAGGTATTATTGGTTTAGGATTAATGGGCGGTTCTTTCGCTAAAGCAGTTAAAAAATACTCAATAGCTACAAAAGTTTATGGATTTGCAAGAAGTGAAAAGTCTAAAAAAGAGATAGAAGAGTTAAATTTAGTTGATGAGTTAACAGATATCAAGACGATAAAAGATAATTGTGATTTAATAGTTCTTGCTATTCCAGTTGATAATATTATTTCTATGATGCCAGAATTTTTGGATATAAAAGATAAGACAACAATTATGGATTTAGGGTCAACGAAAGAGTTTATTATAAAAAATGTTCCTGCTAAAATTAGAAAAAATTTTATTGCAGCTCACCCAATGACAGGAACTGAAAAATCGGGACCAAAAGCAGCAATTGATAATTTATATGAAGGTAAAACAGTAGTTTTATGTAATCTTGAAGAAAATGAAAATCAACATGTAAATAAGGCATTTAAAGTATTTCAAGAAATAGGTATGAGAATTGTTGCAATGGATGCAGATGAACACGACATTCATGCTTGTTATATGTCTCACTTACCCCATGCAATTTCATACTCTTTAGCAAATACTGTTATGGGACATGAAGATCCAAAATCTATTATTGCTTTAGCAGCAGGTGGATTTAAAGATATGAGTAGAATTGCAAAATCAAGTCCTGATATGTGGACAGATATTTTTAAACAAAATAGAAAAAATCTTTTAGCATCTATCGATTTATTTGAAGACCACATGAAAAAGGTGAGAAAAATGGTTGAAGAGGAAGATTATTCAGATTTAAAAGAGTGGATGAAAAAAGCAAACACACTACATGAGATTTTATAAAATCTCTTGTGTGTTAATAGCTTCTTGAACTTTAATTGCCTGATAATGTTCTTTTACATCATGGCATCTAATAATAGAAGCTCCATAGTTTATAGATTCTAAATGTATCGCTAAAGTTCCAGGAAGTCTTTGCTCTGTAGGTGTTTCTACAATCTTATTTATCATTGATTTCCTACTAGCTCCCATTAAAAGCTCATATCCAAAGTGTTTAAAATGCTCTAGATTTTTTATTAGTTTTAAGTTGTGTTCTAAAGTTTTTCCAAAACCAATTCCAACATCTAAAACAATATCTTCAATTCCAAAACTTTTTGCTTTTTCAATTCTTTGTTTAAAAAAGTCATCAATTTCTTGAATCAAATCATCATATACAGGGTTTTCTTGCATAATAGTTGGATCTTTTTGCATATGCATAATTACAACTTGTGCATTATATTTTGAAGCTACTTTACAAACTTCATCGTTTGCTAAACCTGTTATGTCATTAACTATTGAAAAGCCGTTTTCTAAAGCATATTCCAATACTTTTGGTTCATATGAATCTAAAGAAAATTTAGCTTTTTCAAAAAGCTTTTCTTTATAAATAACATCAATAATAGGTTTTGCTCTTTGAAGTTCTTCTTCCCAAGAAACAGCAATACTTCCTGGTCTACTAGAGACTGCTCCAATATCAATAATGCAAGCACCATCTTCAATCATTTTATTTATTCTAAAACTAGCATCAGATTCATTAAAACGGCTATTTTGAAAGAAAGAGTCTTCATTTGCATTTAAAACACCCATTATTTTTGTTGGATATTTTTTAGAAGGGATAAACTCTTTTAAGTTTTTTGCAAACTCTTTTAATCCAAAAGGTTGAGCTAACTCTTTTCTACTTAAAACTTCAAGCTGCTTTGTTGTTGCAATTAATATTCCATCAACGTATTTTTCTTTTGCAGTTATAACACCAGTAGGTACTGCTAAATCTGCTCCAATAGAAAGAGAGTCTTGTTTTAAGATATTTGCTGCACCAACATGCATGTTTTTTATTAAAATTGTATGTAAAGATGATTTCTTTGATAAAATAGAAATACCACCCTTATCACAGCCTAGAGATTCATATACTTTTTTAGCATCCCAAATAGCTATTTTTTGTAGTGTCATATTAAACCCTATGTTTTCTATTTATTATTGTTAGAAGTAGAGTAGTTAAAACGTTTATTGGTCTAGAGTTTAGATTTAATAGTTTTATTGATTTAGAAAAAAGTTCTAATTCATTTTGTGTTAGTTCTATGTTTTCTTTGTTTACTTTTAAAAGTAGACTTTCAACAAAAGAGATAGACTCTTTTTTATCTATTCTTTGATTTTGTTTTAAAAATTCATAAACATCTTTTAAATCAAGTTTTCTTATATCTAAGGATAAATCTTCTTTTTTCAAGCCACTTTTTAAAATCTTATGAGGCATTCTAGAAAAGATTGTAGGTAGAATAGTTGATTTAGAGTTTGTAATTATTATAAAAACAATATTTGAAGGTGGTTCTTCTAATATTTTTAAAAGTGAGTTTTGTGCTTCATTTCTAAAGATTTTTCCACAAAGAAAAATATATTTCTTTTCATTTGTTGAGATATATGCTTCTTTTATAGTAGCATTTGCTTGAGCTAATTGAAACTCCTCTTTCTCTTCATTTCTAATTACTCTTACATTATGTTTCGAGTAAAAAGGCAATAAAGAGTTAAGAGTCTCATCTATATCATTTACTATTAAGATATGAGCTGTTTCAATTTTTTCGTTTATCATTAATGTTCTACGTTAATCTCAGCAAAAAGTGCAGCACTTAATGTTTTATCATAAAGTCTAAACATCTGAAGAAGTTTCATATCTAAAGCTTCATCATTGTTTTTTAGGTTAAATGCATCTTGAACTTCTTCATCAAAAATCCAAAGAAATGAGTTCTTTGAAAACTTTGGTAAAATAGCTCTTGCATCTTGACTTCTACCAATATACCAAAAACAGTAACCATTTGGAAAAGATATATTAAGCATATCTTTTATGAAATTTATTTCATCTTCTGTTTTTACTTCATCTAAATCTTTATAAAAAGACTTAAAGTTATAAAAAGGTAAAAAAGGTCTGTTTTTCTTTTGTGAATTGATATGTGTTAATACATACTTTAAAAACCAATCTCTATCACTATCAGTGATAACTAAAACAGAACGACCTTTTTCTAAGATATTAGTAACTGATTTAGAAACTAAAGGTACCCATTCATACTTTTTTTCTTCTAACCAAGGAGAAATAAGCCTATCTTCTCTAATTGTGTCAACTGTCCAATTTAGAAATTCTTGCACTGTTATTTATCCAAGTTATATGCGTCGTGTAAAGTTCTAACAGCTAATTCTGCATACTTTTCTTCAATAATCATAGAAACTTTGATTTCAGAAGTTGAAATGATTCTGATATTAATATTTTCAGAAGCTAAAGCAGTAAAGGCTTTTGAAGCTACACCTGTGTGAGACTTCATACCAACACCTACAATAGATACTTTACAAATTGATTCATTGTAATCAATATTTTCAGCATCATCTTCAAACTTGTTCATAACTTCTTTACAATTTTCCCAATCTGTTACAGGAATAGTAAAGTCTAAGTCAGTTTTACCATCAACACCAACTGTTTGTACAATCATATCTACATTAATATTTGCGTCTGCAAGAGCTGTAAAAATAGATGAAGCAATTCCTGGTCTATCTGTAACTCCATACATACCAACTCTTACTTGGTTTTTATCTAATGCAATACCACTTACAACTGGTTTTTCCATAATATTCTCTTCCTTAGTTATTAATGTACCTTCAACTTCTGGCGTAAAGCTGCTTCTTGATACTAAATTTACATTTAATTTTTTCGCCATCTCTACTGATCTATTTTGTAATACTTTCGCACCTAAAGAGGCTAACTCTAGCATCTCATCATAAGATATTTTATCTAGTTTCTTAGCTTTTGGTTCAATTCTTGGGTCTGTAGTATAAATACCATCAACGTCAGTATAGATTTCACAAACATCAGCTTCAATAGCACCAGCAATAGCAACAGCTGTTAAATCTGAACCACCTCTACCTAAAGTAGAAACTCTACTTGAATCTTGTGTTACACCTTGGAAACCAGCAACAATGATAATTTTGCCTTCATTAATTGCATTTTTCATATTAGTTGTATCAATAGATTCAATTCTAGCTTTCATATGTGCATTATCTGTAACAATTCCAGCTTCTCTACCACTCATAGAAGTGGCTTTGTATCCTTGTTCGTTTAAAGCAATAGAAAGTAGGGCAGAAGTTACTCTCTCTCCTGAGCTTAAAAGCATATCTATTTCATTTGCAACAGGATTTTTTGAAAAATTACCTGCATATTCTAATAATTTATTAGTCTCACCACTCATTGCAGAAACAACTGCAATAACATCATGACCTTCATCTCTTATATTCTTTATTATATTGGCTACATTCTGTATTCTTTCAAGTGTTCCTACACTTGTACCGCCAAACTTTAAAACTTTTAACATCTTTTTAAATAAAACCCTCTTTTTTGAAATATTTTAAAACCTGCTTATATACTGTTCTTTTGAAGAATGTTATATAATCATAAATATTCTCAGTTGGAACAAATTTAAATTCACTAAACTCTGGTATTTCAGTGTTTATATCTATTTTTGCACCTTTTTTTAACTTAACTAAGTAATATTTTTGAATTTGACCATCATAAGGGTGCATTTTCTTAGCAATCACAGGAGGAAAATCATAGCTTACCCATTTTGGATATTCTGCAATTATTTCAACATCCCTTGTGCCTATTTCTTCTTCAAGCTCTCTATATAGTGCTTCATTAGGTTGTTCACCTTCATCAATTCCACCTTGAGGAAACTGCCAAGCATTTTCTACATCTGTTCTTGAAGCTATGAAAATCTCACACTTTTCGGGATATTTTGCTGATAATACTATTGCCGCTACATTAGGTCTGTAATTTTTTTTATTTTTATTATCTTTCATTTCTTTATCAGTCATAAATATTTTTTCCCTTATAATTAGCCAGATATTATAATAAACTTAGGATTAAAAATTGCTTTTATACTTACATATACCTTTTTGCGACAGCAAGTGCCACTATTGTGCTTTCAACTCATATACAACTAAATTTAATCTAAAAAAAGATTATATGAAGGCTTTAAATAAACAACTAAAACATGATTTAGAAAAAAACTGTCAAAATAAAAAATTAGAGACTATCTTTTTTGGAGGAGGAACTCCAAGTACAATAAAACCAAAAGACTATGAAGAAACTTTTAAAATATTAGAAAACTATATTGATGAAAATACAGAAATAACAACTGAATCAAATCCTAATTCTGCCACAAAAGAATGGCAAAAAGAAATGAAAAATTTTGGAGTAAATCGTATTAGTTTTGGAGTACAAAGTTTTCAAGAAAATAAGCTAAAAGAATTAAATCGTGCACATAATGCTAAAAGTGCTATAACTGCTATACAAAATGCCTCTTGTATAGGTTTTGATAGTATTAACTGCGATATAATTTACGGTTTTAAAACTGACACATTAAATAATATTAAAGAAGATTTAAAACAGGCTTTTTCTTTGCCTGTGACTCATTTAAGTGCTTACTCTTTAACCTTAGAAGAAGGAACAAAATTCTTTAATAAAAGTGAAGTAAAAATTGATGATGAAGAGTTGTCTTATAAGATATTTGATTTTATAGAAAAGAATGGTTTTACTCAATATGAAATATCAAATTTTGCAAAAGATAAAAGTTTCCAATCAAAACATAATTTTGGATATTGGGAACACAAAGAGTACTTAGGAGTTGGAGCAGGAGCAGTTGGATATGTAAACAATAGAAGATATTATCCAAATAAGGACTTAGATGAGTATATCAAAAATCCAACTTCATATGAAATAGAAGATTTATCAAAAGAAGATATAAAAGTAGAGAAAGTACTTTTAGGTTTTAGATGTATATTAGGAGTTTCTTTATCAATATTTACAGCTGAGGAATTAAAAAGAGTAGAACATTTAATAAAAGAAGAAAAAATATATATAAAAGATAAGAAAGTCTATAACAAAAACTTTCTTTTGGCAGATGAGATTGCTCTTTATATATTAGAATAAACTCTTTTTGATATAATATCGCCTTTATATATAATAAGGATATAAATGACAATAAAAGAAGTTGTAAGAAACTATTCTAAACAATTAAGAGATGTTACTCATATTCCAGCTAAAGAAGTTGAGATATTAATATGTTATATTTTAGAAAAAAACAATATATGGTTACATCTTAATTATAATAATGAGTTTAGTGAAATAAAACAATTAGAAAAATTAGTAGAAAAAAGAAAAAAAGATTATCCTTTAGAGTATTTAATTAAAAGGGCATCTTTTTATGGAGAAAGTTTTCTAGTAAAAGAGAATGTATTAATTCCTAGACCAGAAACAGAACTTCTTGTTGATAATGCCGTTGAAATTTTAAAAGATACTAAAAATAAAACAGTTTTAGAAATAGGAACTGGTTCTGGGATTATTTCTGTTATGTTAGCTCTTTTAATAAAAGAGATAAAAATTATAGCAGTTGATATAAATGATGATGCACTTGCACTTGCAAAAGAGAATGCAAAAAAACATAATGTAGAAGATAGAATCACTTTTATCAAAAGTGATTTATATACTAATATTAGTGAAGATGAAGAGATTTTTATGACAATTTCAAATCCTCCATATATTGCAAATAACTACAAGCTTCCAGCAAATGTAAAATATGAACCTAGAAATGCACTTTTTGGAGGAGAAGTTGGAGATGAATTATTAAAAAATATCATTGAAGAAACTTCAAAAAGAGATATAAAATATCTACTTTGTGAAATGGGATATGATCAAAAGAAACCTTTAGAAAACTATTTAAATAATTTTGAGATTAAAGATTACTCATTTTATCAAGATTATGAAAAGTTTGATAGAGGTTTTACAATTGAGTTTAAATAAATATAAAATTAAAAGGAGAACAAATGTTTAAAGAGTTTGATTTAACAGATTTAGAAAATAGTAAAAATAGATTAGAAGAGATTTTAGAAGATAGTAAAAAGAAAATTGAAGAGATATTAAAAATTGAAAATAAAAGTTATGAAAATTTTGTAAAACCATATGAAGAAGTAGGGGAGAGGTTAAGTGATTTTGTTACACCTATCTTTCATATAGATTCAGTTAAAAATTCAGAAATAACGCAAAAAGTTTACGAAGAGTGCCTTCCTTTAATCTCAAACTATGAAACTGAGATATCTCAAAATGATAATATTTATAGATCTTTAAAAGATATACAAGATAATAGTTATACAAGTTTAAATGATATACAAAAAAAAGTACTTGAAAATGAGATTAGAGATTTTGAATTAAGTGGTTGTCATTTAAATAACGAAATTAAAGATAGACTAAAAGAGATAAATTTAAGACTAAGTGAATTGTCTCACAAGTTCTCACAAAATCTTATAAATGCAACAAATGCTTATGAAATGATTTGTGAAGACTATGAAGATGTAAAAGAGATTCCTGCTTCAGATTTAGAGTTTGCAAAGTTTGAAGAGGATGGAAAAACTAAATATAAGTTTACTCTTCAAATGCCATCTTATTTAGCTTATATTACTTATGGAAGTAATAGAGAAAGAAGAGAAGAAATATATAAAGCATACTCGACAAGAGCACCTGAGAATGGAAAAATAATTGAAGAAATCCTTTCTTTAAAAGATGAAAAAGTAAAAATTTTAGGTTTTGAAAACTATGCTTCATACTCTCTTTCAACTAAAATGGCCAAAAAAGAAGAAGAGGTAATTAGTTTCTTAGAAGAGCTTGCAAAAAAAGGTAAAGATAGAGCATTAGAAGAGATAGAAGAATTAAAAGTATATGCTTCAAAAGATGGAATTTCTGATATAAAAAGTTTTGATTTAGCTTATTACAGCGAGAAGTTAAAAGAAGAAAAATATGATATTGATGAAGAGTATTATAGACCTTATTTTGAGAAAAACTCTGTATTAAATGGCTTCTTTAGCTTTTTAAATAAAATCTTTAATGTAGAATTTGAAGAAGTAAAAGATGCAAAAGCTTGGGATAAAGATGTATTAGTTTGTAATATAAAAGAAAACTCAAAAGTCTTTGCAAGAATATATATTGATTTAGAAGCTAAAAAAGAGAAAAGAGGTGGTGCTTGGATGAACAATTGGCACTCACACTATGTAGATATGGATGGAAACAAGAAACTTCCTACAGCATATATAGTATGTAATTTCCCACAATCAAAAGAGGGTGTTCCTTCATTATTAAGACACTCTGATGTAGTAACACTATTCCATGAAATGGGTCATGCATTACATCATCTATTTAGTAAAGTGCCTGAAGCCTTTGTAAGTGGAATTGCAGGGGTTGCTTGGGATGTTGTTGAGTTCCCATCACAATTCCTTGAATACTTCTCATATGATAAAGAAGTATTAAAAATGTTTGCTAAACATTATCAAACAGGTGAAGTATTAGATGATGAAGCAATTGATAAATTAATTGAGGCAAGAAACTTTCAATCTGCACTTGCAATGTTAAGGCAAATTGAGTTTGCACTGTTTGATTTTAAATTACATCAAAAGCTATACAAAACGGAAAGTGAAATACAGGGTTTATTGGATAACATAAGAGAGAACTATGCCGTAATAAAGCCACCAAAGTACAATAAGTTCCAAAATGGATTTGCACATATCTTTGCAGGAGGATATGCAGCAGGATATTACTCTTACAAATGGGCAGAAGTATTAAGTGCAGATGCATTTTATATGTTTATTGATTCAGGAAAAGTATTTAACAAAGAATTAGCGATGAAGTACAAAAAAGCTATTTTAGAGAAGGGTGGTTCACAAGATATGGACAAATTATTCTATGAATTTGCACAAAGAGAGCCAAGTGTTGATTCTTTATTAAAAATTGATGGAATTATTAGCTAGTTTTTGTAATAATATCGTTTTTAATTAATAATAGAATTTTATAAGGGTTATTTAAATGACAAACGCAGAAACAATCGCAAAACTTAATGAAGCTTTAGAGAAACTAATAGTTGCATATGAACAATTACAAAACTCTTATGATCAGCTACAAGATGAACATAATACACTAGAAAATGAAAACGAAAAACTAAACAGCGAAAATAATAAACTTAAAGATAAGATCTCAGCTTTAGAAGCTGAGACTAGAAACTTAGAAGATAACTTAAACAACTTACAAGATAGTAGTGAGAAGGACTCTTCAAATATTAACTCTATGTTAAGTAAAATTGAAGGTCTTCTAAGTAAAAAAGCACATCCAGAAAAACATAACTATGATGAAGACACTTCTAAAGTTAGAGAAACAATACAAGAAGTAATAGTAGATAAAAAAACTGATTCTCCAGCAATAAATACTACTAACTCTTCAGAAAATGATGAAAAAGATGATAATAAAGAGTCTTCTTCTAATAATGGCTCTTCATCAGAGAAAATCGATTTAAATAGAATGGCATCATTACTAAATGGGTTTAATAACTAAAAAAGAAAAATGATACTTCTATTAAATAAAGATTCTCTATTCTCTACATTTGGGGTTGATTCCTTTCAAAGCTTAGACTCTGCAATAAATAGTATGGCTCCTTCAATGGTAGATTACTATTTATCAGATCTTTCAAATGGAATGGATGATAGCTATTTAAATAAAAGAAGTATTCAAGATAGCATAACAACTGGAGACTTTTCTTTATATTTAGACTATGATGAAGAAGTTTACTTGGAAATAGAAGAATCAAATACTTCTTTAGAGCTTGAAACAGGTTCTTTATGGTAAACACAACTACTAACTAATCCATAAGGTTAGTAGTAGCTTTTAATCTCTCTTTATCAAAGTGTGTATATATTCTAGAAGTATTTATATCTGCATGACCTAAAGCTTCTTGAACCAAGATAAGATCATGATGTTTTTGGTAAAGTAGGGTTGCAAAAGAGTGTCTTAACATATGTGCACCGTTTTTCTCTTTTCTAATACCTGCTAAAGTTAATATATTTTCAACAATTCTACTAACATAAGCTTGTGTTAGCCTATTTCCTTTTTTATTACAAACAACATAGTCTTCATCACAAACCCTTTGATTTAGCCAGTTTTGTAAATCATTTTCAATAATTTTTGTTTTAATCATAGCAATACGAGGTTTATTTCCTTTTCCTCGAACTTGTAATACATAAACATCATCCTCTTTGTATAAATCTCTTAATCGTAAGTTTAACATTTCAGAAACCCTAACTCCTGTATATATTATCATTTTTAGAATAACTCTGTTTCTATAAATAGTATCTGCTGAAAACTCATACTCATCAATTGCTTTTAAAAATCTATCAATTTCATCCTTATTCATATGAGCAGGCAATTTAGTTCCAGATTTACCACCAAGTCCTGCCCAGTTTTTTAATTCAATTTTAAATTGATATGAGCTTCCATCGTCATTTTCATTTTGTTTGTCTATATAAGAAAAGAAGTTAAGTAGGGCAATTCTATGATTTTTCTTACTTGCATCAGATAAACCACTTGTATATGAAGCTAAAAAATCAATAAGCAACTCTTCATCAATCTCTTTCATAGATGCTGGTCCAAATGTCTGTAAAAACTCATATAGTTTTGCAAGGGGGTTAAAATATGTATTTATTCCTGTTAAACCAATATTTCTTGCTTGTTTAACTAAATCTCTTAATTCTTCAATTGTTTTATTTCCACGAATTAAAACTTGCAATATATTTGCAAATCTTTCTTTATCATTAACTTGTGTATTAGAAAGTGTTGTTAGTTTATTTCTTATAAATAAAGAGAGCCAAAAACAGTAGGTTTTGTTAAAACTGTTTTCAAAATCAAGTTCGTATCTCATGTAGTGCCTTTATACTTATTAGTAGTATAATAGCAAAATATATATTAATTAGTATTGAAAACTATAATTTTCAAACTTTTTATATACACAAAAGAAGCACTCTTATCTTCTTTTGTTCTTAGCAAAATCTATTATATATTCAGCTATTTCATCTAAATGAACAATATCTTTTACTGCTCCTGCTTGAATTGCTTTTGCAGGCATACCAAATACTACACAACTCTCTTCATTTTGAGCAACTGTATATGCTCCATTATCATGAAGTTCTTTCATAGCAATAGTCCCATCATCACCCATACCAGTCATCATAACTGCCATTGCAGCTCCACCAACTGTATTATTAACTGATCTAAACATCACATCAACACTTGGTTTGTGATGACTTACTTTCATTTCATCTAATAATCTGATTTGATAATTGCCACCAGCTGTTCTTTCAATAGTTAAATGCATATTACCAGGAGCTAAATAAGCATGTCCATTCTCTAAAGTCATTCCTGTTTCTGCTTGATGTACAGTTAAAGAAGAATTATCATTTAATCTATCAGCAAAAGATTTTGAAAAACCATAAGGTATATGTTGTGTAATAACTATAGGAGGCAGCTTACTTGTTAAACTTTTGAAGACCCTTAATAGTGATTCAACCCCACCTGTAGATGAACCAATTGCAATAATCTTTTTCCCCATTAATGGGGCTTGTCTTAATGGTATTACTAAATCTGGATGGTTTTTCTTATTTACTTCCATTGAAGCTTTAGTTTTTACTTGTTTCTTTGCTTTTGGCTTTTTTAAAGTGTATCTTTTTAGTAAGAAAGTAAGATTAAGAAGGTTTTCTTTTATTCTTTCTCCAAAAGATATCATTGACTCCCCTGCTTCAGGTTTAGGAATAAACCCTACTGCACCATCATCAAAAATATCATTACCCCTAACACTTTCTCCTGAAATAACTACAGCAGGCATAGGGTGGAGTCTCATAAGGTTTCTTAAGAATGTAACACCGTCCATTTTAGGCATATTAATATCAATAGTTACTAAATCTGGTTCGTACTCTTTGATCTTTTCTCTTGCATCGTAAGCATCAAAAGCTTCAGCAATAACTTCAAAATCTTCTATACTATTAACCATATCTTTAATAATTCTTCTCATTGAAGGAGAATCATCAATCACTAAGACTGTATACATTAAATATCACCCTACACTTTTATTAAAATAGTTCAATTTCCATTTCTGGTTCCGCTTTATTAGTGTCATCGTCAAATAAGTCAACTCCACCAACATACTCTTTGATAACTGGTGCTTTTGTAATTTCTGTTTGTAATGCTTTTTCTTCTTTAAGAATTTTATTATCAGTCTCACTTTTTTGAGTAACTTTAATAAATGTTTGAAAAGTATCTGCTAGTAGAATTAATCTACCATGTTCACCTCTTGTATGCTCACTAAGAAGTTTAAAACCTTCAGACTTACAAAAATCCTTAGCAAATTCAACATTTCTATGTCCAATAGAGACAGCAGATACATTTAATTGCATAATATCTGCACCACCAGAAATTTTTGCAGTCATATTTCTTTTGTCGCACCCAAGTTTATACATTTCATTTAGCATTGCCTCAACAGAATAAAGACCATACTTCATATCATCATTACTACTATTTGTAGTAGGAAGTAAAAAGTGATTCATACCTTTTACTTTTTTTACTTCATCATAGAACATGATTGCCACACAAGAACCTAAAAGCGTTTTAAATGCAATATTATCAATATCTTTTCCAACTGCAAACTCTCCACCAATTACAGTGTGAGTATTATAACCTTTAGTCTTTTGTGTAAATCTTGAGATAGATGCTTTTTCAATACTTCCATCTTTATGACCTATAACAATCAATTAAATTCCTTTGTTTTTATAAAAATATTTTGGCCTATTCTATCAACATAATCTATTAAATCATGAGGGTTTTCAGAATGCCCTAAATATAATGTTCCACCTATTTTTAAATGAGAAAACAGTCTTTTTAAAATCTTATTTTGATCTTCTGATGAGAAATAAATCAATACATTTCTACAAAAAATCACGTCAAAATACTCTTTTTGAAAAGGGTATGAGTTATCATTTAAATTATTAACTTGAAAAGTTACCATTTTTTGAAGCTCTGGTTTTACTTTTATTAGTATCTCTTCGCTAGTTAATGTTTTATTTACTCTTCTTTTAAAGAACTTTGGTGGTTTTATCCAGTCTGGAAACTCTCTTGATGACTTCGCATATCTATAAACACCATTTGCAGCATATTGGAGTACGTTTGTATCAATATCAGTTGCAATGATAGAAGCATTTATTCTGCTTCCTAATAACTCTTGTGTTTCTAGCACTGTCATTGCCATAGAATATGGCTCTTCTCCAGTTGAAGAAGCAGAACAATACATTTTAATCTCTTTTCCTGCATTTGCAAATGAAGGAAGTACTCTATCTCTTAAATCAGTAAAATGAAACTCTTCTCTAAAAAAATGAGTTTTATTTGTTGTAAAAGAGTTTATAAATTCCATAGTAAAAGAACCTTCTTCTATAGAATCTAACAGATGATCAATATCACCTGAATATTTTGTATCTCTTTTTAATTTATGTAGTCTATTTGCTATCATAATATCTTTATTCTCAGCAAGAGTAATTCCTGTAAGAGAATAAAGTATTTTTTTCACCCTTTGGTGTAAAACTCTATCACTAGCCATATTCTTATGACGCGAATTGAGCTGCTGTCAGATCTTTTTCTATTTTTATTTGTGCATTGATAATTCCAAGTACATCTAGAATTAAACCAATACTTCCATCACCTCTTACAGTTGCTGCACCAATTCCTTCTACACTTCTAAAGTTTTTATCTAAAGGTTTAACAACAACTTGATGTTGATTTAAGAACTCGTCAATAGATATAGCAACTTTTTGATTACCTGATTTAACAACAATTAACATACCATCTTCAAGGTTATCAAATGTTGGTTCAACACCAAATAATTGGTGTAATCTTACTACAGGAATAAACTCTTCTCTAAGCATTAATAAATCTTGTGAACCATCACCGATTTTTTTAATCATATCTGATGTTGGTTGAAGTGATTCAACAATTGAACTTAAAGGTAAAATATACTTTTGATCTCCAACAGCAATATCTAATCCATCTAGAATTGCAAGAGTAAGAGGTAACATAATAGTAATAGTTGTACCAGTCCCAGGAGTAGTATCTAACTTAATTGCTCCACCTAATTTATGAATATTTGTTTTAACAACATCCATTCCAACACCTCTACCAGAGATATCAGTAATTTTATCTGCTGTTGAAACACCTGCACCAAATACAAGCATTGCTTTTTCATTGTTATTCATATTGTTATATTGATTTTCATCAATTTGCCCTTGTTCAAGAGCTTTTAGAGCAACTTTTTCTCCGTCAATACCTTTACCATCATCATCAATAGTAATAATCATTTGACCGTTTGCTTGCTCAGCAGAAATAGCAATAGTTCCTACTTCTTCTTTTCCATTTGCAACTCTTACATCAGGAGTTTCTAAACCATGGTCTAATGAGTTTCTAATAATATGCATTAATGGATCTGTTAATCCTTCAATCATTGCTTTATCAATTTCAACACCATCACCATAATGTTTAAATTCAACTTTTTTACCAAGTTTTTTAGAAATATCTCTAACAACTTTTGGGAATTTAGAGTAGATTGCATCCATTGGTACCATTCTGATACTCATAATAGAGTCTTGCATCTCCCTAATATGTCTTTCTAGCAATTCTAATCTTTCTAAAACAGCATTTCTAGTTTTATCTGATTCAATTGTTGTAGAGAATTGAGTTAACATTGCATTTGTAATAACTAAATCTCCAACATTATTCATAAGTAAATCAATTTTTTCAAGATTTACTCTAATGTTATTTGATGCTGAAGATTTCTTACTTGTATCTCTCTCTTTTCTTGCAACTGGAGCTTTCTTAGCTGCAGCAGGTGATGCTGAAGGAGTAGGAGTTTCTACTTTTTTCTCTTCTGCTGTAGGAGCTGCTTTAGTTTCTACAGTTTTTGTTTCTTGTGCTTTAATCTCTTCTTTTTGATCTTCGTTATTCGCTTCAATTTTTGACTCAGATGTTATTTCATCCATATCATCAAAGAATCCAAAGTCATCATTGTCTTCATGTTCTATCACTGGTGTTGCAGTAGTTTCAGAAAGTCTATCTAGCTCTTCATCGAAAAATCCATAATTAGCATTATCTTTTCCAATTTCTTGATCATTAAAGAATCCATAAGTTTCATTAAACTTACTTTCTTGAATATTTTCATCATAAAAACCAATATTATCTGCTTCTGATGAACTAGTAGTTTCAACAGTTGGAGCTACAGCTGAAGGAGCTTCACTAACTGGTGCTTCCACTACAGGAGTAGCTTCTTCTGAACCAGGGTTTTCTCCACTTATATAAGCTCTAATAGTAACTAATAAATCAGATGTCATCTCTTCAAAAGTTTCTCTTGATAACTCTTCTGCAACTTCTAAATCTAGAAGCTCTCTCATTACATCTAAACCATCAATTAATGTTCCAGCCATCTCTGGTTTGAATTCAATTTCATGGTTTCTTAATTTATCCATCATGTTTTCAACATCATGAGTAAACTCAGCAAAAAGAGTTAATTCAACAGAGGCACCACTACCTTTTAATGTATGAACATCTCTAAAAAGTTGACCCATTTCGTCATCAGTAAGTGTACCGTTACTCTCTGCTTCAAGTAACACATTATCTGCAGATTCAAACAGCTCTTCAGCTTCCTCTACAAACATCTCTCTATATTTAGATATATCAAAACCAGACATGATAAAACCTTTTTATATTTATAATTATAGTTTTTAAACTATCTACTTAAAACTATGTTAACTGCTTTTAATAATTGTTCTGGAACAAATGGTTTTACAATCCAACCAGTTGCACCTGCAGCTTTACCTTTTGCTTTCATTTCGTCACTTCTTTCAGTAGTTAAAACTAAAATTGGTTTAGAAGCATATTGAGGTAATTTTCTTAATTCACCAATTAATGTTAAACCATCCATATTTGGCATGTTAACATCTGTAATTATTAAATCAAATGAGTTAGCTTTAGCTTTCTCAAGACCATCAACACCATCAATAGCCTCTACAACGTCAGTGTAACCACCCTCATTTAGTGCATAATTTAGCATATCCCTTAACATTGTAGAATCATCTACGATTAAAAGCTTAGCCATATAAACCCCTTATTTGTAATAAAAATATATTAATTTAATCAATATTAACTAAACATATATTAATTTAGTATTAAATTTTAAAACTGCGCAGAAGCCAGTTCTATTCTATCTTTTTTAACTTTTAGTACTTTAATTTCAACATCTTGATCAACTTTTAGTACATCTTCTACTTTATTAACTCTTTGCTTAGAGATCTTAGAAATATGTAAAAGCCCTTCCCCACCTTTTGGTAGTTCAACGAATGCACCAAAGTCAGCTATTCTAACTACTTTTCCTGTTAAAACTTCATCTACACTATATAGTTTTTCAAAGTCAATGTTCTTTTTTTGATGGTCTCTTCTTTCAGGAGCATTATTAGAAATAGTTTTGATATGTTCACAAGCATCTAAAACATTTTGTTTATTTTCACCACTTACTTTTACATTTCCTGTATCTCTATCTAAATCAATAGAAACAGAGAATTTTTCTATAATTTCTTTAATTGTAGCACCTGCTTTTCCAATTACAACCATGAATTTACTTGGATCAATTGCAAATTGCTCAATTAATGGTAATGCTTCACTAGGAACAATTTCACTAGCTGCTTCTTCCATTAGACCTAAGATGTGTTCTCTTCCTTCTTTTGCTTGAAGTAATGCTTCTTTTAAAACTGAAAGTTCAATTCCTCCAAGTTTAATATCCATTTGAAGTGCTGTAATACCTTCTTTAGTTCCTGCAACTTTAAAGTCCATATCTCCATCATGGTCTTCTAATCCCATAATATCAGTTAATACAGAATAGTCATCACCTTCAACAACCATACCCATTGCAACACCTGCAACTAAGTTAGAAACTGGAACACCTGCTGCTTTTAAAGCTAATGAACCACCACAAACAGTTGCCATAGATGAAGAACCATTTGATTCTAAAATTTCTGAAACTAATCTAACTGTTTCACTATAATCTTTATCAATAGTTGCTTCAAGTGCTTTTTTAGCTAAATTTCCATGACCTAATTCTCTTCTTCCTACACCGAACATTGGTTTTGCTTCACCTACAGAGAAACCAGGGAAGTTATAGTGAACCATAAAGTTTTCAGTAGAAGTAGACTTTTCAGTTAAGATTTCATACATTTGACCATCTTTAGCTCCAGCTAAAGTACCAACTACTAAAGCTTGTGTCTCACCTCTTGTAAATAAACAAGAAGAGTGAGTAGAAGGTAAAATATTTGTATCAATAGAAATAGGTCTTACATCTTTAAGCCCTCTTCCATCTGCTCTAACTTTATCATTAACAATCATTTGTCTTACAGCTTCTCTTTTTACAATTGAAACTGCCTCATAAATTGTGCTATATTCAATCTCTTTTTCAACACAATATTCATCTACTAAGATTAAGCTAGCAACTTCTTTTAGTTCTGTTGCTCTTTCACTTTTTGCTAGTTTTTGAATTGCACTTTTAATATTTTCTAAATAGTTATCTCTTACATAGTTAATAATTGATTCATCAATTGTAAACTCAACTAGTTTTACATCTTTTGTCTCTTTACAAACAGACTCAAAACCTTTTTCATAAGTTTCATTTGATTCTTTTAATGCTTCTTGTGCAACTGATATTGCTTCAACAAGTTCAACTTCAGTCATTTCATTTGTTTGATGTACTTTTGTAAAAGCTTCAATATCAACTTCTACCATTTCTTCAGAAGCAATAGATTTCATCTCAATCATTAATAGCTCTTCTTTAGAACCAGCTACATATAAATCAAGTGTTGATTCATCCATATCACTGATTTTTGGATTAACAATATACTCTCCATTGATTTTAGCAACTCTTACACCAGCAACAGATTTTTTAATAGGTAGGTTTGAAGTATATAATGCTGCACTTGCTGCATTTAAAGCTAAAACTTGTAAGTCAACATCTTTGTCTGCACTTAAAACTATAACTGTAATAGTTGTAGGATAAACATAACCTTTAGGGAAAAGAGGTCTTAAACTTCTATCAATAACTCTTGAAGTTAATGTTTCAAATTCACTTGGCTTTGCTTCTCTTTTAATAAATCCACCAGGTAGTTTTGCTGCTGCATAAGTTTTTTCTACATATTGAACTGTTAAAGGAGTAAAATCTTCTTCAACAGGGTTATCAAACTCACTTACTACAGTTGCTAATACAACTGCGTTTCCTAATTTTGCTAAAACAGATCCATTTGATTGTTTAGCTACTTTATTAAATTCGAAAACCTCTTGTTTTTCATTTAATTCAAATTCACATACTGTTGACATAAGTTTTATCCTTTATTCATTATTTTTAATAAGTCTTCATATTGTAATTCATCAAGTTCATCATAATAGAAACCAATATCTATAAAATGGTCAAGACTCTCTACATAATATAAATCATCTGCAATTGATTCTATAGTATTTATACTCACTTTTGGTAAGATTGGTGTTGCTACAGAAACTGATTTTGCACCTAGATTAATTGCTGTTTTAATACAAGCCATCATAGTTAAGCTTGTATTTAATCCTTCATCTACAAGTAGAATGTTTTTATTTGTAAAATCTCCAAGTTTTTTTCCTCTTCTATGTTTACAAACCATTTTTGATAAGTCATTTTCATAAATATATCTAGATTTTGAAAAAACAAAATCTAAGCTAATATCAAACGCTTTTACTAGTTCCTCATGAATTACAACCTCTTCTGTTTCAGTAACAATTGCAACTTCACAATCTTCATTGTTAGGAGATAGTATTTTTCTTGAAAAAAGTACATCGCAGTTTCCCTCTAACTCTTTTGCAATAATCTGAGCTACAGGATAACCTCCATACGAAGTTGCAATAACAATCCACTCTTCAAGCTTCATCTTATTTACAGGTAAAACATCGATAAGTCTATATGCTGCTACATCTCTATTTTTAAAAAAGATTCTATCAGGAGTCATACTATTTATCTCTTTCTAATTCAAACGCTTGTTTAACTGCACCTAATGGCTTTAAAACTAACTGTAAATAGAAAATATCTTGTGTAATAGGTTCTAAGTCCAGAGTTGAAGCAGGCTCTGTTTCTCTTTCAAAACTAATACTAAAATCCCAACATCTATCATTGATATCAAAGTGTATAGCTTCTTTACTTCTATAGTCTCTTTCTAAATCATATGTTGTAGTATAACCTATTTTATAATCATGAGAGATTCTATAGCTTGTAGCTACATTATAAGACTCTAGCTCTTCTTTCCCTGAGTTAGGTGTATCTTTAGACATATAATATCCAAGTCTTAGATAATAATCTTCATATGATAATGAGAAGTTTGTAGAGTTTTCAATAAACTGATCATCCTGATGATTATAAACTACTTTATTAGATATTGCACCTAAACCATAGTTATAAGTGATTTGATTCTCTAAATTATGTAATTTAGCTTCATCTTGGTCATTATATACAATTGATTGTCTAATTCTATGATTTATTATTTGTTTTAAATCTTCTTTATCATAAATAGATTGATTTAATCCAAATATTATATTATCTGAACTTTCAGTAACAGGAAATGAACTTAACTGAGAGTTAGTATTTGAAATAGAGTAAAGATCACCCTCTTCTTTCATTGTATTAAAATGATTATACTCAGCACTTAAATTCATAGTATGAATATAGTTTTCATAGGGTTTAATTAAATCACTATTTAACATAACACTACTTACACTTTCAACAAAAGTACCGTCTTCAAGATTTAATCCTGTATCCTTATCACTATATTCAAACTTATTTGCTGTTACTTGATGTTTAAGCGTAAGTGTTAAATAATCATCTAATAAAGAGAATGAATAAGATAAAGGAATACTAAACTCATATTGATTAGCATTTAAACCATCTCTTCTATAGTGGTTAGTATATTTTAAATCTGTAGAATACATTAATCTATCTATTAAAGGTCTACTATAAGAGTGAGCTTGAAGTTTTGGTAGTTCTTGAAGAGTTTCATTATTTGATTCTTTTTGTGTATCAATATAATATCTTGAATATGCACCTAAAAAATAGTCAGGAGTGTCATACACATAGTTAATTTTAGACTCTACCTTTTTTTCAATAGACTCTTGATATCTACTATCTTCTAAAGAGTTAAACTCTACATCATTTAAATATCTTATAGAAGCATATAATCCATCTTTTGAATCAAAAGTATCTGCAAATAGATTTACTCTTTCATAATCTAAATTAAATCCATAATGTTCATCATCTCTTAAGTTGTTTTCTTCAACATAAGACTCTTTTTCTTTGAAGTAACCTGTTCCAATTCTAAGCATAGAATCTGGAGAATCTGCATATCTAAAATAAAAATATGAACCATATCCTCTACTAGTTCTAATTTGAGGAATAACCTCAATATCATAGTTTGGAGCAGGAGCAAAATAGATAGGTTGATTATAGAAAAAACCTTCTGTACTAGAATATCCTAATAAAGGAATTAAAAGTCCCGTTCTTCTTCTTGTATCTGTTGAGAAGCCTAAATATGGTGTATAAATAACTGGAAAATCTTTTACATATAAAGTTGTGTTATATGTATTAATCCACATATCTTTTGTGTCATAATCCATACTAGTAGATCTAATACTCCAATCTGGATCATCACAATCACAACTTGAAAGAATTGATTTTCCTAACTCAATTAGATCATTTTTCTTATCTGCATCTTTTGAGTTAATCCAGATTTGGCTCTTCTCTTCATAAAAAATATTTGGATTTTGATATAAATCATCATTATTTAGATCTAAAAATGCATAATCACTTTTTGTTTGAACATTATTATTTTTAACAATAATTACATCATCAAATAACTCTAATGTATTTTTATCTTTATCATGAATAATTTTTTGCGCAGTAATATAGTATTTAGGAGAGAATACAACAACATCTCCCTTTGCAACTAAAATATTGTTTTTTGTATTTAAGTTATTTGCAATAACTTGAAACTTTTCATTTTCTGCATGTAATGATACAACTAAAATAGCTGTTGCTATAACCTTCTTAAGCATTAACTACCAATGTCCTTCCTACTTTATCATGTAATGTTTGTCTACTTTCTGTAAAGAAAGCAAAAATAAATCCAAAATAGAAAAACATCTCACTAAAAAGTCTAAAAACTGATCTTGTTGCAGAAGTAAGTAAAGATACTCTTCCAAAGTTATTAAAATCAATAACTCTCACTTTAGCTATTATTTTTCCTACAGTTGCACCATAGTACCAAATAAAAAATGTTTGATAAATGAATTTTAAAAGTAGTACTTGCCAAATAAAGGCATTCATTACAGCAAGAACAGACACTAAGTCTGTTCCATTAACAACTATTTTATCCCAAAACATTACTATAATAATGAATGTTACTAAAAAATCATCAATAACATAAGCTAAAGCTCTTTTTCTATTTGATGCTAATTCTAAGTTATCTGTATTCATACTTTTTATTTTAATGCCTGATAAGCAATATCTGTTCTGATTTTTTTACCTGCAAAATGAACTTGACCACAAAGACCATATGCTCTATCTCTTGCTTGCCTAATAGATTTACCAAAACCAACACAAAGAAGAACTCTTCCGCCTGTTGCCATTAGTTTACCATCTTGCATTTCAACACCAGCATATGAGATATGCGTATGCTCTTTTAAATCTTCATCAACAATTTCATCAACAATAATCTCTGCAGGTTCACTTGAACCATATGGATAGTTACCACTTGCCATAACAACTGCAACACCATATTCATCTTTAATTTTAATATCTAACTTATCAAGTTGTTTTGTAGCACCTTTATAAAACAGTTCTGAAACAGGAGTTTCTAATAAAGGCATTAAAATTTCACACTCTGGGTCACCAAATCTAACGTTATATTCTAAAATAATTGGCTCACCATTTACTACCATTACTCCAATAAATAGTACACCTTCAAAAGGAGCACCTTCTTGTTTCATTCCTTCTAAAGTTGGTTTAATTACTCTTTCTTCTACTTTTTTATAAATATCATCATTTACTAAAGGAGTTGGAGCGTAAGCACCCATACCACCAGTATTTGGTCCAGTATCACCATCCCCTACTCTTTTATGGTCTTGTGCTGCTGGTAAAACTTTATAGTTTTCACCATCACAAATAGCAAAAATAGATAACTCATATCCATCTAAATACTCTTCAACAACAATAGAAGTTCCTGCATCTCCAAAAGATGAACCACTTAACATATCAGATGCTGCTTGTTTTGCTTCATCTTTTGACTGAGCAATAATTACACCTTTACCTGCACATAAACCATCTGCTTTTACAACAATTGGTTCACTCATTGTATCAATGAAATCGTGAGCTTCTTTTTCACTTGTAGTTTCTATAAACGCTGCTGTTGGTATGTTATATTTCTTTAAAATGTTTTTCATATAAACTTTTGAACCCTCTAGCTGAGCTGCAGCTTTGCTTGGTCCAAACACAGTTAATCCATGCTCTTTAAATATATCAACAACACCATCTACTAGTGGAGCTTCTGGTCCAACAATTGTTAAATCAATTGCATTTTCTTTTGCCCAAATAGCTAACTCATTATAATCTTTAATATTGATATTCTCTGCAATTTGCGAAGTTGCCCCATTTCCTGGGTTAAAATATAATTTATGATTCTCTTCTTCTTTAGAAATAGCAAGTCCTATTGAGTATTCTCTTCCACCACTACCAAGTATTAAAATGTTCACTTTGATTTCCCCTAAAAATTATTAAAATATCCAAGTAGTCGTTAACCATCAAATGGCCCACAAAAGCCAACGATAGCAGATAAGAGTACCATTTCAGGAGCCTAAACGCAATGAAAAGCTGCACACCATGTTATCCACATTATCCACAAAAAAATAGTATCGGACCCTCAACAATGGAAATCCCGCGCTACTTAGATATATATTATTTTATCTAATTGTATATGAATTAAACATTAAAGTCTGTTATAGTGGGCTTCTTTTATAATTATTTTCTTGAATTGAATTTACAGCATTATCAATCTTATTAAATATTTTTATATTTTTAAATATATTATTTCTATCTAAATTAATAACTCTTTTTTTATCAGAAATTTTTAATAGTAAAATTACTTCAATATCTCTATTTTTTAACCTTCTAACAATCTCTTCTAGCATAAATATTGCCGATAAATCCAAAACACTAACCTCTAAGCAGTCCAAAACAAGGGTTTTTGTTCTAGCTCTTACTTTATCTATTCTTCTATCAAGAATAGAAGCTGTTCCAAAAAACAATGAACCTTTTATCTTAATAATCTTTGTTGATTTATCTTCAATATCAATATCAAAGTCTGATTCTCTTTTAGGATAGATAGTTTTGATTTTAGTATTTTTGGATACTTTATAAACTGCAATAATTGAAGCAAAAGTTATCCCTACTCCTACAGCCATAATTAAATCTACAAAAACTGTTAATAAAACTACTGTAACCATCACAAGAAGGTCTTGCTTTGAAACTTTATTTATAAGTCTTATAAACTTATAATCTAAGATATCAAAACCTACTTTTATTAAAATTCCAGACAATACAGCAAGGGGAATACTTGAAGCAAAAGGTGCTAGAACTAAAACAATCAAAAGTAAAGTAATAGAGTGAACTATTCCTGAGACTCTTGTTGTTCCTCCACTTTTTATATTTATTACTGTTCTCATTGTAGCCCCAGCTCCTGGGATTGCTCCAAAGAAAGAACAAATAGAGTTCCCAATTCCTTGGGCAATAAGCTCTTTATTTGGCTTATGTTTAGTTTTTGTCATAGAATCAGCAACAAGTGAAGTAAGTAATGAATCAATTGAACCTAAAAGTGCTAAAGTTATAGCTAAAGTTATAATAGTACTAAGTTTTAAGATATCAAAACTAAAAGGAAATACAAGCTCTGGTAAACCCATTGGTATTTCTCCAATTGTAGAGATTGAAAAGTTCATTGATACTGAAAGTAAAGTTACAAAAACTAAAGCAATTAAAGCAGGAGGAATTAGCTTTGCAATTTTTTTAGGAGTTAAAAACATTATTACTAGGGTTATTGAAGCAATTATAAAAGAATGAAAATCTATATTTTTTATAGTACTTGGAATATTAACTACTGTTTCTATAACCGAACCATATGAATCAACTCCTACAAACGAGTTTATTTGTAAGATAATAATTATAATTCCAATTCCTGACATAAAACCAGAAATAACGGGATAAGGAATATACTTAATCCATTTTCCTATTTTAACAATACCAAAAGAGATTTGAATTAATCCAGATAGAAAGATTACAGTAAAAACAGCTTGTAAATCATTTTGAAAAGTTGCTATAGCAGAAGCTGTAATAACTGTCATAGGTCCAGTTGGACCAGAAATTTGGGTAGAAGTTCCACCAAAAAGCGAAGCAAAAAATCCTAAGATAATTGCTCCATAAAGACCTGCGATTGCACCTGCACCACTTGCAACACCAAAGGCTAAAGCCAATGGTAATGCAACAATAGCAGCAGTTACACCTCCAAAAATATCATTCTTAAAAGTGTTTATATTCAAGAAGAACTCCTTATTAGAAAGCTTCTACTTCATCCTCATCAATATCTCTTTCACCTTTTCCTCTTGTGATAATATGAATAGGTGTTCCTTCAAAGTTAATATTTTTTCTTAAAAAATTAATCAAATATCTTTTATATGAAAAATGTAGTAGTCGTGGTTTATTCATAATAAGTGCAACTCTTGGGGGCTTAACCTCATATTGAGTTGTATAATATATTCTTAAATATGCACCATTAGGACTTGGAAGAGCATGTCTAATAACAGCTTCTTCAATTGTTCTATTTAATACTGATGTTGGAATTCTTTGTGCATAATTTTCATAAATTTCTATAATTTTATCTTTTAGTCTATCTATACTTCTACCTGTTTTAGCTGAAACTGCAATAATAGGAGCATAATATAAAAATTTAAATTTAGAACGAATTTTATCTTCAAGTTTTTTGAAGGTATCCATATTTTCATCCCATTTATTTAAGACAATAATTGTTCCTAAACCATATTTATCTACAAGTCCAGCAATTTTTTCATCTAAATCAACTAATTCTGAAGAAGCATCTAAAACTAAAAGAGCTAAATTGGCTTTCTCTAGCATTTGAGTAGTTCTATTTAAAGCATATTTTTCTATACCTTCAATTTTTCCTCTTCTTCTTAGACCCGCTGTATCAACAAAAGTGATGTGCTTATCTTTATAATCAAAAGCCTCATCAACAGGATCAATAGTAGTTCCTGCAACAGGAGAAACCACTGATCTTTCTTCTCCAACAAGTGCATTTAAAATTGAAGATTTACCTACATTAACTCTACCAATAATAGCTACTTTAACTTGACCATCATCTAATTGAGCAGTTTCATTTATATCTTCAACTGGGTCTAAAAATTGTTCTAAAGAAAGATCATCTTCTACAATTTCACTGTTAATTATTACTTCTTCTTCAATTTTTCTTGCTGGAAGTCTAGCAGCTACCCATTCAAATAAAGTTTTAGTTCCTCTATTATGAGAAACTGATATTCCAAATAGATTATCTTCATCTATTCCAAACTCATAAAAGTTCCAAAGTCTTTCTTTCTCTTTATCATTATCGATTTTATTTACAACTAATGCTAGTTGTTTTCCTAAATCTTGAAGCTCATAAAATAGTTCTTTATCTTTATCATCAGGTAATCTTTTACCATCTACCATAAAAAGTATTATATCAGCCTCTTTTGCACACTCTATGGCCTTTCTTTTAACGTTTGTAAAAATTGCATCATTTGTTTCATCAATTCCACCAGTATCTAGCATTAAAGCATCTTTTTCTAAGATTTCAACTTCATGTCTTCTAATATCTCTAGTAGTTCCAGCCATATCAGAAACAATAGCTATTCTTTGTTTTGCAATTCTGTTAAACAGTGATGATTTACCTACATTTGGTTGACCAATTAAAGCAATTTTTTTTAGTTTTTTGTCCATATAGTCTTTATATCCTTTAAAAATAAAAAAGGCATTAGCAAAATGCTAATACCTTATATTAGTAAACTAGATTATATCTTAATATAATCCAAATTTACCTTCGTCTTTTGATTTGTATAATACTCTCATATTATCATCTTTGTCATAGAATACTTTAAAGATAGCATCTGACTCTTTTAATTCAGTTAATGCCTCTTCAATATCCATTGGTTTGTAAGAAGTAAGTCTTACAGGGAAGATTTCAGAATCTAATTTATCTAGTTCATTAGCAATTTCATCTTCAATCTCTTGAGAAACTACTTCAGTAAGCTTAGTTGCTTTATGACCAGTAATTTTATCATGATGTCTTCTTAAAACTTTTGATACTCTATCTACAGCAATATCAATCGCTGCATATAAATCTTTATCTTTTTGTTTTACAACTACAGTATCTAAATGTGCAATATTTAAAGTGAATTCAAAAGTAAAAGCTTTTCTACCATTTTTTTCTTCTTGTGCAATAATTGCATTAACAGATATAATATCTAAATTATATTTTTTGAAAATTTCGATTGAGCTATTAACGTAATCTTTAATTGGCTCTGTTAATTCTATGTGTCTTCCTACAATACTTGTATTCATAACATACTCCTTTGCTTTATAATTAAAATAATTCTAGCACAAAATATATAAAAACAGCATTTATAATACAAGATTGATGAATTAAATTAATATTTCTCTGTTACCTTTAGCATTTGCTTCACTTAAAACACCTGTTTGTTCTAATTGTTCTACAATTGTAGCCGCTCTGTTGTACCCTATTCTTAGTTTTCTTTGAATATATGAAATAGATGTTTTTTTATCATTTAAAACAACTAATTTTGCATCTTCATAAAGTTCATCTAATTCTCCAAGCTCAACACCAGTTGCACCTGCAATATCAGAAGTATTTCTATCCTTTACAAAGTTCATATCATATTCTACTTCTCTTTGGTACTTTAAGAAGTCAACTACAGCTTCAATTTCATCCTCTTTTGACCAAGGAGCATGAATTCTTACAATATTTGAAGTACCAGGAGGTGTAAACAACATATCTCCACGTCCAAGTAATGATTCAGCACCTAAAGAGTCTAAGATGATTTTTGAATCAACTTTTTGACCTACTTTATATGATAGTCTAGATGGTAGGTTTGCTTTAATAAGACCTGTTACAACATCAACAGAAGGTCTTTGTGTTGCTACAATTAAGTGAATACCACTAGCTCTTGCCATTTGAGCAAGTCTTGCAATAGAGTGTTCTACATCTTTTCCACTTGTCATCATTAAATCAGCTAACTCATCAATAACTACAACAATATAAGGGATTTTATCATAACCTTCTTTTTTAGCTTTTTCATTATAGTTTTCAATATTTTTAGTTTTTGTTTGAGACATTAAAGTATATCTTCTTTCCATCTCAGCAACCATATTTGATAAAGCATTAATTGCATCAGTTGGCTTTGTAATAACAGGAGTTAAAAGATGCGGAATATCATTATACATTGAAAACTCTAGCATTTTTGGATCAATCATTACAAGTCTTAGATTATCTGGAGAGTTCTTATACAATAATGATAAAATCATTGCATTAATACCTACAGATTTACCAGAACCTGTAGTTCCAGCAATAAGTAAATGTGGTAATTTCTTCAAGTCTGTAATAAATGGTTTTCCAACAATATCTTTACCTAAAACCATTGTTAATGGTGATTTAGAGTTTTGGAAAATCTCACTCTCTAAAAGTTCTCTAATAAAAATTGTTTGCATGTCTTCATTTGGAACCTCAATTCCAACAACATCTTTTCCTGGAATTGGAGCTTGAATTCTTATTGTTTGAGCTTTTAAGGCCATTGCTAAATCATCTTGAAGATTTAAAATTTTTGAAACCTTTACATTTGGAGCTGGTTTAAACTCAAATGTAGTAACAACTGGACCTGTATAAGTTCTTACAACATCACCTTCAATTTTAAACATTAAAAGTTTTTCTAATAAATCTTCAATCTTTTGATCAATCACACCTTCAGATATTTTTGATTTTTTATCTTTTGGTGCATTTTGGAAGAATTTAGTTGGTGGTAGCTCAAAATCTTTTGGCTTTTCAGTTTTACCTAATTCAATATCTTCTAGAAGTTTTTTATTTTCTTCTAATTCATCTACAATAATTCCATGAGAAGTACTATCTTCAACTACTGTGATATCAGAGATTTCTTCTTCAACTGAAGAGATATTTATCTCTTTTACTTCTTCTTTATTTAAGTCTTCTTGGTCTAAAGAGATAATATTTAAGTCATCAACTTTAATATCAGTAATACTCTCTGCACTCTCATCAATTACTATTTCAGGAATCTCTTCCTCTTCTTGAATAGAAACCTTCTCTTCTTTTGCAGGAGCTTGTTTTCTTTCTCTTTTCTCTTTTTTTCTGCTAGAGATTCTTTTAGGTTTAGATGTAGTGTCTACTTTTTTGAAATTTGGAGTTATTTTTTCAATATCAATATTAAAACTCATGTCTTCGAGAAGAATTAAAAATGAGATTACAAAACCAATAATAACGAATATCCAAAGGCCGGCAACCCCGATAAATGGCATCATTGAGTCAACAATATAGTTACCTATTTCACCACTTAGTTTTCCATCTACAACTAAAGACTGGAAAGTTAAAAGAGTAATCAATAATAAGAAAATTGAAACAGTTTTTATAGAAAAATCATTCCAATCAAAATTTTCTTTAAAGTTAATAATATAAAGTGGCACTAATAGTAATAATAAATAACCATATGATAAAAATCCAAAATTAGTGTGAGAAAAGTTAGCAAATACAGAACCTATTTGCCCTACACTACTTTTATCTGATATGAAAGTTGCATATTCAAAATATACAATTAAAAAAAGTATGATTAGTGAAAAAATCTTCTTTAAAATTTTGAAGCCTTTATTTTAATAATTTTGCAATTCTACTTTGTAGTTTTAACCATTGTCTATGTTCAAACAGTGGAAAACCTGCCCATTGTTTCTTTGGTTCCGTAATTGATTTAGTTACCCCACCACGAGCTGCAATTGTTGTAAAAGGTGCTATTTCAAGATGTCCAGCTGTAGCACTTTGTCCACCCATAATTACATATTCATTTAAAATAGTAGAACCAGAAAGCCCTACTTGACCTGTTAAGATACATCCATCTTTTAAAACACAGTTGTGTGCAATATGAACTAAATTATCAAGTCTAACACCATTTCCAATGATTGTTGAATTAAATGCTGCTCTATCGATACAACAATTAGAACCAATTTCAACATCATTTCCAACTGTTACATTACCATTTTGATAAATCTTAATATATTTTCCAGTTTGTGTGTGTGCAAATCCAAAACCATCACTTCCTATAACAGTTCCTGCATGGATTATACAATCATCTCCAATTGTACAATCCCTATAAACTGATACATTAGGATAGATAATTGTGTTATCTCCAATAGATACATTATCTCCAATGAAACTTCCAGACATAATAGTACAGTTTTTACCTACTTTTGAGTCTTTTCCTAAATAAACATTAGGCATGATGTTTGTATTTTCACCTACAAGGCAATCATTCCCTTTAGTTTCTACTACTTTAGGTGCAAAGAACTTACTTAACCTAGCTAAAGTTAAGTATGGTTCTTCACAAATAATTGCAATTGTACCTTCTGGAACATCTTTTGCAAACTCTTCTTTTACTAAAACAGCTCCTGCTTTAGTTTTAGATAAATCATTAACGTACTTTTTATTCTCTAAAAAAGAGACTTCATTTGCATTTGCATCTAAAAGTGTATTTAAGCCAAAAACTTCGAGCTTAGAGTCTAAACTAATATCTATTTTTTCTAATATATCAGATAAAATCAAATCTTTTCCTATCTTTCCATTGCTACAACACCACTTTTTACTACTTCTAGTGGCTTGTATTTATTCATAATATTTGTAAAGTTTGCAATTCTACTTGGTGCATCAGTTGCAGAGATAACAATTGCATCATCTGTAACATTTTGGATATGACCATTATATGCTCTTGCAATTACTTCAATATCACTAAGAGGTTGTTCAATTGGTATTTTGATTAAAACAGTCTCTTTTTCAATAACATTTTGGTGTTCATTTACTTTTAAAACAGGAATTAATTTATTTAATTGTTTAACAATTTGATCAATAACTCTTTTGCTTCCTGTTGTAACAATAGTCATTCTTGAGTATTTTGAACCACTCATAGGTGCTACTGTTAAAGAATCAATATTATATCCTCTTGCAGAGAAAAGCCCTACAATTCTAGATAAAACATTATGTTCATTAATAACGATTACAGAGATAACCTGTCTTGTTGTTTCTGAATCATAATAGTGATTAAAATTATTCATTGCTATCTCCTAATAAAGTCATTTCATTTAATGCGTGTCCATTTGGAACCATTGGTAATACAATCTCATCTCTTGCTACAATAACATCAATCATTGCAGGTTTTTTCTTTTCAACTGCATCTTTTAGAGCTTCATCAAACTCTTTTTTAGTTGTTACTCTATAACCATTTCCTCCAAATGCTTCTACAAGCTTTTTAAAGTCAGGTTGTGCACTTAAATCTGTTTCAGATAATCTATTTTCATAGAATAGTGTTTGCCATTGTCTTACCATTCCTAAATAGTTATTATTTAGAATAATATTAATTACTGGCAAATTGTATTCAACACAAGTCATTAACTCTTGGATGTTCATTAAAATTGAACCATCACCAGTGAAGTTAATAGATACTTTGTCTGGGTTACCTCTAGCAACACCCATTGCTCCAGGAAGTCCGAATCCCATAGTTCCTAAACCACCTGAAGTATTCCATTGTCTAGGGAAAGAGAATGGATAAAACTGTGCTGTCCACATTTGGTGTTGACCAACATCTGTAGAGATAATTGCATTTTCACCTAATGTTTGACCAACTCTTTCAATAGCCCATTGAGGTTTAATAACAGCATCAGAGTCTTGGTATCTTAATGGCTCTTTTTCTCTATAGTCTCTTAATAAAGAAACCCAGTTTGTATACTCATTAAACTCCATCTCTTTTGCAGCTTCAATCATACCTTCTACAGTAACTTTTAAATCCCCAACAATTGGAAAGTTAGTATCAACTAATTTACCAATTGAAGTTGGGTCAACATCTACATGAATTACTTTTGCTTTTTTAGCAAACTCATCAAGTCTTCCTGTAACCCTATCATCAAATCTTGCACCTAAAGAGATAATACAATCAGTATCATGTGCTGCCATATTTGCTGCAAACTCTCCATGCATACCTAACATTCCCATGAATAAATCATTCTCATCACCCATAACACCTCTAGCCATAAGTGTTTCAACAACAGGAATGTTTGTCATTTTTGCAAACTCTCTAATCTCATAAGCACAATTTGCTAAAATTGCACCACCACCAACGTATAATAAAGGCTTTTTAGATTTTGCAATTGCATCCATTGCCTTTTTTAATTGTCTTTTATTGTAATTAACTGTAGGTTTGTATGTTGGAATATCCACTTCTTTAGGATATTCAAAGTTAGCAACCTCTGCTGTAATATCTTTAGGAATATCAATATGGACAGGACCAGGTCTTCCCGTTGCTGCTATATGAAATGCCTCTTTTATAATTCTTGGTAAATCTTTAATATCATTTACTAGATAGTTATGTTTTGTACATGGTCTACTAATACCAACTGCATCTATTTCTTGGAATCCATCTGTACCTATGATTGTTGTTGGAACTTGTCCTGAGATAACAACCATTGGAACTGAATCCATATATGCATCTGCTAGTCCTGTTACTGCATTTGTGAAACCAGGTCCACTTGTTACAATAGCAACACCTACTTTACCAGTAGATTTCGCAAAACCTTCAGCAGCATGAATTGCTGCTTGCTCGTGTCTAGTTAAAATATGTTGAAAAAAACTCTGCTTATAAATTTCGTCATAGACATTCATAATAGCGCCACCAGGGTATCCAAATACTACATCTACCCCTTCCTCTTTTAATGATTCTGTAACCATTTTTGCGCCAGTTATTCTCATTGTCTTTTCCTTTTATAAAATAATCAAAGATTATACAGAAGTATTGATTAATAGCAGTTTAATAAGCAATTTTATGATTAATTTTAAGTTTAGCTTAGATTTATTATTTTTTTGGTAAAATGTATAATAATTAATCTACTTTAAGAGGTTTTGATGGATATTAATAATGTAAACAATAATATTGCTTCGTTAAATAGTTCTTCTGATTATCAACTTAATAAAGCTAATGGGTCCTCAAAAGTTCAAGACACTAGTAGTGACTTTTTACATCTAACAATTAATGACTATAATCAAAAGAGAGATGAACTTTCAGAATCTTTACAGTCCTTTAATACTGGGATTGCTATAACAAAAGTAGCTGAAAATGGTTTAAATAAACAAGAAGAGATATTAAATAATATTCAAGAGAAACTTAACTCTTTAGATGAGAATACTCAAAATAAAAATGAAATAAAAAATGATTTAAATAAAGAGCTTATGAACTTTAAAGAAGAAGCTTTTCAAACAAAATATCAAAGAGAAAACCTAATTGCTCTTGATGACTATGAAGAGAATTTAGCAGTTACAATTTCTACTAAAGAGGCTTATCACTCTATTGATAAACCAAACACTCCTCAAATAGCAAACTCTCTTGCTCAAGAGTTTAGTAGAAATGATTTTAACAATGAAGATGCATTAAACCTAACAAAAGAGCAAGTTGCATTAGCTCAAAAAGAGATTCAAGGGTATAAGGATCAATTCAATGATTTAGGTGGAAAACTTGAATCAAGTGCAAGGGATTCTATCTCTACTCAAGTGGAGCTATCAAAACTTAATATGCAGAACCTAAAAAAAGGTGAAGAAATAAATTTTGGTCAAGAGATGAATGACTTCTCTAAAACAAATGTCACAGCAAATATGGGATATTTAGCTGCTTCACAAGCAAATATTATGCAAGAGCAAAGTGTAAGACTATTATCTAAGTAAACAAGAGTTAATAGCTACACCCTCTCTTAAACCATCATCTAAAACTATAGACTCTTTTTTATCTAATACTTCAAATATAGTTTTATAAATATAAACACCAACTTCAATAAACTCGACTCTACCACGTCCTACAAGTTTTGTAATTGTAGAAGTTGAAGAGTTTCTAAAAAGCTCTAAACACTCATCTAAATCTTTTATTTTAATTTTTGTACCATTTACAGCATCTTTATCATAGTGAAAGAAGTCTTGCCCAAGTTTTATTGCTGCAATTGTAGTTGGAGTCCCAGCAGTAGCCACAAAGGTATAATCTTTTGTATCTACACTATTCTCTTCTAAAAAGTTTTTAATATCTTTTTTGTGGGCTTGTAGCTCTTTATTTAAATCTTCATAATTATCATACTTTTGAGTTAAAGTAACTATTCCAAAATTAAAGCTATGGGAAATAGACTCATCTTCATCACTAACAATTATTTCAGTAGAACCACCACCAATATCAAGTAAAATAAATTTTGAAGAGTTGATTTTTTCTCTTTTTAAAGCATACTTTACAGCTAAAAGTGTAAGTCTAGCTTCCTCTTTCCCATCAATAATTTTAAATTGTGCACCTGTTTGTTTTTTGAAGTAAGATAGAACCTCTGTTGAGTTATTAGCTAATCTCATTGCAGCAGTTGTAACGCAAATAGCTTTACTTGGGTCATATCCTAGCTTTTCAGAAGAAGTGTTAATCGCATCTACTACTCTTTGTTGAGCTTCATTTGAAATACAATTTGTTTCAGATAAACCATCAGCCATACCTACAACTTCATTGTGTTCACCAAGTACTTTATTATTTAAACAATCGTAGATTAGGACTCTAAAAGAGTTAGAGCCCAAGTCAATAGCAGTAACTTGATTCATCTATGGATGTCTAATTTTAAGTTTTGAGTTTAAAAGATATCCAATGATAATCATTGAAATTAGAACAATATTTTCGTTTATAAGTCCAGTTAACCAAACTAAATAAACAACCCATAATAAAATAGCACCTAAAGGAGTTGGAACACCGATAAAATACTTTTCAACTTCACCTTCTTGAGCATTAATATTAAACTGAATTAACCTTCTAAGACCAGAAATCACATAATAGATAAATGCAAAAGCTACTAAAGGTGTAGAAAGCATTAATTCTTTTCCGTCAATTACAGCAAAAAAGATAAACATAGTTGGAACAATCACAAATGATAAAAAGTCAGCAAATGAATCTAACTGAATACCAAACTCTGTAGATAAGTTATATTTTCTAGCAATCTTCCCATCTACAATGTCAAAAGCACCTGCAAGCCAAGCAAAAAGTGCTGCCGCAAAAAAATTATTATGTGTTAAATAATAAATTGCTAACATACCAGCAGCAATATTAAAAAAAGTAGCCAAATTAGCTAAGTTAAAATGACTATTTTTATTAAATAGAAATGTCAATTATTCTCCTTCGTTATAAATAGTAAACTGATTTCTACCATTCTCTTTTGATTTATATAAACACTCATCAGCTATTTTATAAAGCTTGTTACAAGATGTGTATGAATATGGTTTATAAATAACAGCACCAATAGATATGGTAACTACGTTCGCTATTTTACTATTTTTATGCTCAATATTTAATGATTGTATGTTTTTATTTACATCTTTTAGGCATTCTTTTAGAGTTTTTTCATCAATATCAAACAAAATAACTCCAAACTCTTCTCCACCAAGTCTAAATACATATTCATAATCTTTATTGAAATACTCTTTAAGCTCTTTTGCTACAGCTTTTAAAGTCTCATCTCCTAAATCATGTCCATAAGTATCATTATACTGCTTAAAAAAGTCAATATCTAACATCACAAAAGCAGTATGCCAAGAGTTTTGGTTTGAAATAAATGGCATATTATCAAATATTTTGTCAAAATATTTTCTGTTGTATAGTTTTGTCATTGAATCAGTTATTGATTCTAAGGCATATTTTTTAGTTAAGATTTTTAATTGATTGTCTTTTTTTATGATTGAATAAATAATAAAAGAGATAAATAGAAAGGATACTGCAATTAAGGCAATCATATTATAAAAAAGATACTCTTTCATTGATGAGTATTCATTTAGAAACTCTACTCTTTTTTTATAGGCAATTTTCTTTTCATACTCTTTTAAAAACTCTATTTTTTTGATTACTTTTTTATAAGTAGCTATTTTTGTTTTATAAGTTAATGAATTTTTTACATCTTTATTGATTTTATTTACTACTTTTCTCTCTTCTATACCCTTATAAGAGTTGTTGTAGTAATTCCAATCTTTTTGTATTGATTTAAAAAAGGGGTCTCTTTCACATCTTTTATATGTTCTCATACATTTTATTAAGTCATTATAATCTTCTTCTATACTATGAAGTTTTAGTACAGGAATATAATTTCCAAAATATATATAGTCTATTTGTTTTTTTAGTTTGTCTATTTGAGAATTAAACATAAAACTAGAAGTAAACAAAGAAGCTAAAATAATAAAACTAAGAACTGCTAATTTAAAACCAACACTTTTATAAAACTCTTTTCTCATAGGAAAATTATATCTAATAAGTATTAAAAAAGGTTATGAAATAGCTTAACTTATTCTTAAACATGATTTAGATACAATCGCGATTTTAAGAAGAAAGGGTTTTATTTTGTTGAATATAAAAGATACAATAATTGGTAAATCAGTTAAGAGTGATGTTTTATCAGGAATAGTTGTTGCTATTGCTTTAGTTCCAGAAGCTATTGCATTCTCAATTATTGCTGGTGTATCACCTTTAGTTGGTTTATATACAGCATTTATTTTAGGTCTGATTACTGCATTGGTTGGTGGTAAAGCAGGAATGATTTCAGGTGCAACAGGTGCAATTGCAGTTGTTTTAGTTGGATTAGGAGTTAAAGTTAAAGAGTCTATTCCAGAAGATTTAATGCTTCAACTTACAGCAAACGGAGAGTTGTCTACTTATATTTTACAGTATATTTTATTAGCTACAATTCTTGCTGGTATTTTTCAAGTTTTAATTGGTGTTTTTAAACTTGGAAAGTTAATTAGACTTGTTCCTCAACCTGCAATGTATGGTTTTGTAAATGGTCTTGCTATTGTAATTGCACTTGCACAGTTCCCACTATTCAAAGGTGAGAGTTGGATTATGTATGCACTTGTTGCTCTTACTATGATTATTGTTAAATTCTTTCCAAAAGTATCTACAGCAGTTCCATCTGGACTTGTAGCTATTGTTGTTATTTCAGCAGTTGTTATTGGAATGGACTTAGATACAAAAAGAGTTGGTGATTTAGCTGATATCTCAGGAAATCTACCATCTTTTGCCCTACCTACACTACATATTGATATGGATGCTGTGTTAATGGTTCTTCCTTACTCTGTATTAGTTGCGCTTGTTGGTTTAATTGAGTCTCTTTTAACTCTTTCAGTTTTAGATGAAATGGGTGGAAAAAGAGGAAGTGGAAACCAAGAATGTATTGCACAAGGTGCAGGAAATATTACTTGTGGTTTCTTTGGTGGTATGGCAGGTTGTGCAATGATTGGACAATCTATTATTAACTTCTCAAATGGTGGTTGGGGAAGACTTTCGGGTATCACTGCTGCTATTTTACTTATCTCTTTTGTTGTTGCACTAAGTCCATATATTGCACTAATTCCAGTTGCTGTTTTAGTAGGAATCATGTTTATGGTTTCTATTGGTACATTTGAATGGGAAAGTGGAAATAGAATTAGATTTATGCCAAACTCAGATAAGTTTGTTTTAGTTGCAGTAACAGTTATTACTATCTTTGCTGACTTAGCAATTGCAGTTATTACAGGTATTATTATCTCAGCTTTAGTATTTGCTTGGAATCACTCAAAAGTAAGAAGTAGAACTTACAGAGAAGATGATAACACAAAAGTATATGAATTTGATGGACCACTATTCTTTGGTTCTACAACTTCATTTTTTGAATTATTTGATACAAAACATGACCCTGAAAATATTGTTTTAGACTTTAAAGATGCAAGAGTTATGGATATCTCAGGTGTTGAAGCTATTGATAATATTACAAAAAAATATGCAGATGCAGGGAAAAAACTTACAATTAGACACTTAAGTGAAGATTGTAAAAAAATACTTAAGGATGCAGGTCCATTTTGTACTTATGAAGAAGACGATCCTAAGTATAAGGTAGCTATAAACTATTAAGTTAATAGCTTTACTTTTTAAAGGCAATTTGATAAAATTGTTTTAATATAAAAAGGTTTTAACATGGAATTAAATTCTTATTCTCAATCAGCATCATCTATATATCAACAACTAGCTCAGAAAAGGTCTGAGTTAGCTAATATTGATAAAAAAGAAGTAGAAAAAGCTGCTTCAGATGATTATGATAAAACTAATGCTTCTAATGAAAAGTTTGATAAACAAGATTATGATAGAGTTTTAGATAAATATAAGAACTTAGATGCCCAAGTTAAAACCCATGAACAAGCCCATGCTGCAAATGGGACTACAACAGCACCTATTCAATATAATTATCATGTTGGACCAGATGGAAAGCTTTATGCAAATGGTGGTTCAGTAAGACTTGATACCTCAATGCCTGAAGATGAAGGAGCAGCAAATGCTAAGTTAGAAGAACTAAAAAGTGCTTCTAGTGCCCCTAGCGAATTAAGTTCTGCTGATGCACAAATTGCAAGAACAGCAAACTTAAATAAAATGCTACTTCACTCTCAAGAAGATACTCAAGGAGTAAATAATGAGAATAGATAATAATTTAAATGGTATGCTTGCAGCACAAATGCAAGTAACTGAAACAGCAGAAAAACTATCTACTATTGCTCAAGTAGTTGGAGATCCAGAAAATATGGAAGTTACAGCAGATATGATTGATGCAATTGCAGGAAATATACCTCAAATAATAGCTTATGAAGCAAATGCAAAGGGAATTGAAATGCAACAAGCTGTTGCAGATACACTTCTAAATTTAAAGGCTTAATAAATGGATAAAATCAATGTTGTATGTCCTCATTGTTTAAAAGTAAACAAAATTCCAAAAAAAGACTCTTATTCAAAAGCTAATTGTGGTTCTTGTAAAAACTCACTTTTAGACTCTACTCCTATTGAATTAGATGAATCAAACTTTGACCATGTAATTGTTAATTCAGAAATTCCTGTAATAGTAGACTTTTGGGCTCCATGGTGTGGACCATGTAAGATGATGGCACCAATTTTTAATGAAGTAGCTCAAAAATATCCATTAAAAGCACTATTTGTAAAAGTAAATACAGAACAACACCAAAACTTAGGTGCAAAATATCAAATAAGATCAATTCCTACTTTAATTGTATATAAAAATGGTAGTGAAGTAAAAAGAGTAAGTGGAGCCTTAGACCCACTTAAATTATCTAATTTAGTAAACGAACAGTTATAGAAACTATTTATTAGTTCTTATAAACTGTTGTAATTCTTTTAATTGAGTTTCGTTGAATACTGTGATTCCATTTTCACTTAATAATCTAGCTGTTAATCCTTGATTTTCAACTAAATTACCTGTAAAAGTACCATCATAAATCTTTGTATTTCCACAAGATGGTGATTTAGATTTTAATAAAGCAACTTTAATACCCTCTTCTTGGCAAAGCTCTAAAGCCTTTTTTGCTCCTAGTAAAAAGTTTATAGTTACGTCTTCTTTATTTATAGTTTCAACTTTAAAAGGTTTTTCTACACTTGTAATCTCCGCTGGATCTCTTGGAGTAGGTAATCCACCTTTTACTTCAGGACATAAAGAGTAAACTTCATTGTCGCATAAAATATCCATAAATAGTTCTTTTGAAGAAAAAGAAAACTTTGGATTAAATGCTACAGAAGAGTTTCCCCCATCATATCTAACATCTTCACCTAAAAGGCAAGAAGAGACCAATAACTTCATATATTAATCTCTATCCAGTAATTCTTTATCAAAGAATGTTGATGTTTGTATATTTTTAAATGCAGATTTCATAGAAACGAACATTTGAGGATTTTCCTCTTCCATTTTTTCTAATAACTCTTTTGTTTTAGCTCTTGCATGAGGCATTTTAATATCAAATCTCATTGCTGGACATGCTTCATCACCGATTACTGAGATTTCATTTGTTTGAGCAAAAGCTCTTAATTGTCTCTCTCTACAGAAGATTAAAGGTCTAATAACCTGTAAACCATTTTCTGCTTTATAAATAGGTGGCATTGATCTTAATGCACCATTGTATAGGAAGTTCATAAAAAATGACTCCATTGCATCATCTAAATGATGACCAAGTGCTACTTTATTGTATCCTTGTTCTTGTGCTGTTGAATATAAATACCCTCTTCTCATTCTAGAAAAGAATGAACAGAATGATGAGTTCTTTCTAATCTTATCTTTTGATAATTCAAAGATTTCTGTATCAATAATCTCATGCTCAATTCCATGTTCTTTACAGTGGTCAGCTAAAAACTGTACTTGCTCACCCATTCCATAAGTTACTGTTACTGCTTTAAACTCAAAGTCAAAAGGTGTAACTCTTTTTAGGTGATTTAAGGCATGAATTAAAGTTGTAGAGTCTTTCCCACCAGAGAAACCAACTAACACTCTATCACCTTCTTGAATCAATCCATATTCTGCATTTGTTCTTCCAACTAAACTTGAAATTTTTTTACTTAAGTTTACCAAAATCTCTTTCCTAACTATATTTTTCGCGATTATAACAAAAAAAACTAAATTAACTGCTTTTTTAGATAATTACACTATAATTTCTTTTTTAATTTTACTAGAAAGACTAATTTACATGACACAAGAAGAAATAAAAGAGTTTAAAGACACAATTGCTAAAACTATCATTCCTGTTGTTCAAAATATGACAGAAGACCAAATAAGAGAGATTATAACTCTAGTAGAAAAAGAGCATGAAAACTTACCTGAAGGCTTTGGTAATATGCTTTATGAGCAAATCTTAATTATGAAATATAATGGAAGATACTAAAGTATCTTCTTTCTCTTCTCCTCACTGCTTTAAATTAAATTCTTTACTGTTTTTTTAGATATTTATACTATAATCATGCCTTTCATATATATTTCAAAGGATTAAATAATGAAAAAACTTTTTTTTAATGCTATCTTTTTTTCAGCTTTAACAGTAATCTTCATTGGCTGCTCAGCTGCAAGTAAAACTGAACAAATGGATATACAAGAACCTAAAATTGAAGAACCTAAAGAAAAAATAATAATAAAAGAAAAAATTGTATATAAAGAGAAAAAAGTTCCTGTTTATATTACAAAAGAGCCAAAACAAAAAGACTCAAAGATAATTCTAGGTAACTATGAATATGTATATATTCCTTCAGAGAACTTAAAACTAAAAGCTAAGATAGATACAGGTGCAACTACAACTTCTTTACATGCAATAAATATAAAAGCTTTTGAAAGAGATGGGAAAAAATGGGTTAAGTTTACTTTAGAAAATGAAAAAGGTGAACTAATTAACAAAGCTTTACCTATAAGTAGAATTGTTTATATCAAAAGACATGGGGCAAAAAATCAAAAAAGATATGTAGTACAAATGAGAATAAACGTTGCAAACAGTAGTCAGCTTGTTGATGTAACACTTACAGATAGAAGTAAGTTCTCTTATCCAGTTCTTATTGGTAAAAACTTCCTAACTGGTATGGTTTTAGTTGATGTATCTAAAAAGTTCACGCAAGAGCCAATAAAAAAAGCTAAGTAAAGAGTAAAAATGACATCAAGAAATCAAATACTCTTATTCTCAATTATATTAATTATTACTTCTATTGCTCTAATGAGTTATAAAGTAAAAGTACTTAACTTCCCTATTTTTCAAGAAGAGACTACAAATATATGGAATATTGAAGCAAAAATTAGTTTTGATAGTAAGAAAAACCAAAGTGCCTTAGTTTCTATGATTCTTCCTAAAAAGCAAGATGGAATTATCATTGTAAATGAAGAGTCAAGTTCTGCGGATTATGGTTTTACAAAAAGAAAACTAAACTCTATAAATAAAGGTGTTTGGTCTAAAAGAGAAATTGAAGGTAGTCAAGTAATCTACTACTCAATTGATATTATAAAAGACAAATACTATAAAGCAAATCTTGAAGCAGAACCTATTGAAGTTGAGCCAATGGAAGTTCCTTCTGTAATGGTTCAAGCAGCAAACTCTTTATTAAATAAAATATATGACAAAAGCTCTGATTCTTTGACCTTTACTTCTTTATTAATAAAAGAGTTTAACCTAGTTCAACCTTCTCAAGCTGCAAAAATGATTAAAAACAATTATATGAAAACAGCTAAAGAAAAAAGAGATGCCCTAGTTCAACTTCTAAATAAAATGCAATACAAGGTTAGAACAATTGGTGCATTATATTTAGAAGATAAACAAAGAAATATAGTACTAACTCCTATGTTAGAAGTTTTCCATAAAGACAAATGGTATTTATTTGATATAAATAATGGTCTTATTGAAAATAGTAGTGAAATATTTATATGGCAAAGAGGTTCACAGTTCTTATTAGAAGCTGAGGGTGTTAAAAACTCTAATGTAAGATTCTCTGTAACTAAAAATATTGTACCAGCAAGAAATGCTGCTTTATCTAAAGATCTTAAAAACCAAAGTACTCTTTTAGACTTTTCATTGTTTACATTACCAAATGAGTCACAAAATACATTTAAACTACTTCTTTTAGTTCCTCTAGGAGCTTTAGTAGTTGTTATTATGAGAGTAATTGTAGGACTTAAAACATCTGGTACTTTTATGCCTATTTTATTATCGATGGCATTTATTGAAACAAGTTTAATACCTGGTATTATGATGTTTATTTTAGTTGTAACTATGGGACTTATTGTTAGGTCATACTTATCCCACTTAAATTTACTTCTTGTAGCAAGGATATCTTCTGTACTAATTGTTGTTGTTGGAATAATGGCTTTTGTGGCTATTCTTTCACATAAGTTAGAACTAGAATATGCTACAAGTATTACTTTCTTCCCTATTATTATTTTAGCTTGGACTATTGAAAGAATGTCTATTATTTGGGAAGAAGATGGTTCTAAAGAGGTATTTTTACAAGGTAGTGGTTCTTTAATAGTATCTATTATTGCTTACTTTGCTATGACAAACTCTGTTCTAAGTTTCATTACATTTAACTTCCCAGAAGTTTTATTAGCAGTTCTTGGATTAATCATACTTCTAGGAAGATATAGTGGTTATAGACTAAGTGAGCTTTATAGATTTAAATCAATGGTTAAGTAAAATGTTTGCAAACCCTTTTAAACTAAAAAAACTTGGTATTTTAGGAATGAATGACAGAAATATCAACTATATAGGAAAACACAACGATAGAAAAAACTTTCCTTTAGTTGATAATAAACTAAAAACTAAAAAACTAGCCCAAAAACATGGAATCTCAGTTCCTAAATTACTAGGTTATATTCAATACCAAGTGGAAATAAATCACTTTGAAGACTATATAGAAAACCAAAGTGGCTTTGTTATAAAACCTGCACAAGGAAGTGGAGGTAAAGGTATTCTTGTTATTGTTAAAAGAGATAAAGACAAGTTTATTAAACCAAGTGGTGAAGCTTTAGATTATAACGATATAAAAAGACATATCTCAAATATTCTAAGTGGTCTATACTCTCTTGGTGGAAGAAATGATGTAGCTGTTTTCGAGAAGCTAGTTGATTTTGATGATGTCTTTGATGGGTTTAGTTATGAAGGTGTTCCTGATGTAAGGGTAATTGTATATAAAGGTTTTCCTACTTTATCAATGATGCGATTATCTACTTCAAATAGTGATGGAAAAGCAAATCTTCATCAAGGTGCTGTTGGAGTTGGAATTGATATTAAAACTGGAAAAGCTTTAAATGCAGTACAGTTTGATAGACCAATTAAACTGCACCCTGATACAAATAAAAACCTAAAGGAATTAGTAGTTCCTTTTTGGGATGAGATACTTCATTTATCTGCAAGATGTTATGAGATGACAAATATGGGTTACTTAGGTGCTGATATTGTTATTGATAAAAATTTAGGTCCCTTAGTATTAGAATTAAATGCAAGACCTGGTTTAGCTATACAAATTGCCAATGACATTGGTGCTTTAAAAAGATTTAGTTTAATTGATAGTTTAAAAAACTCTAATAAAACTTTAGAAGAAAAGATTGCATTCTCTAAAGAGAACTTTTAAAAGAAGAAGAGATAAACTCCTCTTCTTTTAGTTTCCTTGCTCTCTTGCTCCAATATTTCCATATCTATGATAAGAGTGTGAAACAGATTGCTCTTTAAAGTAGTTTAGAAGCTCTAATCTTCCTTCCATCATAGGTTTTCCTCTTACGATGAAAGTTGTCGTTTTAGAAGCTTCTTTAAATACTTCTTCAGATACTTTTGCAATATCTGAATAGATTACTCTATCGTACTTAGAAATCTCTTTTTTGAACTTCTCTTCATCTTGAATAACTAAGTTATCCCTTGAAGTAAATAGTTTAGAGTATGAATCTTCTAGGAACTTTTTAACTTTCTTATTTTTATCAACTGATACTTTAAAGTGTACCTTTGAAACTCTTGCGGCAAGAACTCTTGATACTACATCAAAAAGAGTATCATCATCACTAACTCTAATAATTACATTATCTAAAGGAATATATCTAAAGTGATTGTCTTCTCCTCTTACATTACAATAGTCTTTTTCTTTTGAAAACTCATTTTCATAGTTTTCATAATATGATTGTAAAGCGAAAGAAAGCTTTTCTATATCATTTTTATATTTATTATCTGTTTTACAAGACTCAATAAACCTTGTTAAATCTGTAGAATATTTTTTAGCTACTTTTGGAATATTACTCTCTTCAAAATCAACAAACTGAGTTATATAGTTATAAATACCAACTTTTCTCCCTGCTCCAATTGCAGATTTACCCATACCACCAAATGGTTGTCTTAAAACAATAGCTCCTGTAGTTCCTCTATTTACATATAGATTTCCTGCTTTTAGGTTTGCTTTCCAATACTCAACTTCTCTTTCATCTAAAGACTCAATTCCAGAAGTTAAACCATACCCTGTAGAGTTTACAATCTCAACTGCATGTTTTAAATCTTTTGCTTTCATTACTGCTAATACTGGTCCAAAAAGTTCTGTTTTATGAATAAAGTTTCCTTCTTTTACACCCCATTTAATTGCTGGTTCTAACATATACTCATTATTATCAGCATATGAAGGTTCTAAAGCCCACTCTTCTCCATCTTCTAATTCAGAAATTGCTTTTTTTAATGCTCCACCAACAGGATTTGCTAACGTACCAATTCTATTTTTAAAATCCCAAACAGAACCAACACTCATAGAACTAGCAGTGTCAACTAAAGCTTTTCTAAATGAAGCATCATTATAAACTTCTTCTTCTAATACTAGTAAAGATGTAGCTGAACATTTTTGTCCTGAGTTGTTAAAAGCACTTAAACAAACATTTTTAACTGCTTGGTCTCTATCTGCCATATTAGTAACTATTGTTGCATCTTTTCCGCCAGTTTCAGCTGTTAAGAAAAGGTCTGGTCTAGTTTCAAGCATTTTGTGGGCAGTATCTTCACCACCAGTTAAAATTACAAAATCAACTTTTTTATTAGCAATTAAATGCTCACCAGCTAATGCTCCAGGACAAGGAACAAACTGTAAAGTGTTTTTTGAAACTCCTGCATCCCAGAAGCATTTGCACATTTCATAAGCAGTTAATGCTGCAACAGAAGCAGGTTTGATAATAACTGTATTTCCAGCTGCTAATGCTGATGCAACCCCACCTAAAGGAATTGCTACAGGGAAGTTCCAAGGTGGTACGACAACACCTACACCTTTTCCGCTAAACTCTAAGTTCTCATATTTTTCCCAATACTCTGAAGAGTGAGAATAAAACTCAATAAAATCAACTGCTTCAGATACTTCAACATCAGTTTCAGTAAATACTTTTCCTACTTCTGCTGCTGCAACACCTATTAAATCATCTCTTCTTTCTCTAACTTTAATAGCTGCTTGTTTTAAAACCTCATGTCTTTGTCTATTTGTTTTACTTCTCCAACCATCAACATCAGCATCTGCAATATCTACTGCTTTTTGTAAATCTTCTGCTGTAGCATTAGCAAATCTACCTGCTAAAACACCCTCTTTTAATTGAGATTTATCAATTGCATCTACAACTTTTCTTCCTTCAATTAAATCTTCTCCACCAACTACAACTGGTGCAACTTTATGTTCACTGTCTTTAGAGAATTTCCATTTTTTTATAATATTTCTTGCCCACTCTTGATTTGCAGGTAAAACAAAATCTGTATCAGCTTCTGCGTGATAAGTTCCTGTATCGTATGAAGAGTTAGAGAAATCATCCCATTTTTCAGTTAATCTATTTTGCTGTCTTTTTGCACCAACAAAAGATGTTTTCTCATTCTCAAATGATTTTCTAAATAGTGCTTCTTGATCTTTCCAATCTTTTGTTCCAACTTCTAATCCAAAAGAATATCTAATAAAGTTATTAGGACCTGTATTTTCATCAAGTCTTCTTACTAAATAAGCAATCGCATTTGTGAACTGCTCTTTTGAAGCTGTTGGACCATAAAGAATCGCATTTTTAGAGATCTCTTTAATTGCAAGTCTTGCTGACTCACTCATACCTTCTAACATCTCAATTGTGTGATACTTTTCTGTATCATTCTCTTTTGCTAGTTCTGTAGCAAAGGCAAGTTCGAATAAGTTATGAGACCCCGTTCCCACATGCATATATGGAGCATTTTCTGGTTTTAAAGCATGTCTAATCATTCTTTTGTAGTTTGAATCAGTATCACTTTTCTCAGTATAAGTTACCATTTCCCAGTGTTTTTGAGAAGCTTCAGTTTCTTCCATTTCCATGTTTGCACCCTTAACAAGTCTAAACTTAATAGGGCTTCCACCATTCTCTACTCTTTTTCTTGCCCATTCACATAAATCTTTTTGTACATTAAATGAATCAGGTAAATATGCTTGAAGTACAATTCCTGCATAGAAGTCTTTGAACTCTTCTTTTGCTAAAGTTCTTTTAAATACTTCAACTGTAATATCTAAGTCTCTATACTCTTCCATATCAAGGTTGATAAATTTATTTGATTTTGTACCATCTGGTGCAATATAAGGATATTTTTTAGCTTGAGCATAAATTTTGCTTAGCTTTTCAACTAATACTTCAACTGTATGTTCAAAATCTAAAGCACTTATTTGAGAATAAATTGTAGAGATTTTAATAGAAATATAGTCAATATTTGGGTTTTCTAAAGCTTTTAAATACTTTTCAATTCTTTCACTAGCTTCTTCTTCCCCTAGAACTACTTCACCAATTAAATTAATATTTACCCTTGTACCCTCTTCTTTTCTCATTTTAAGATGCTTATTAAATGGTTCTGCTTCACCTTTTAATACAACAGTTTTTGTGTCATCTCTAATTTGATCTACAAACATTGGTACAGAAAGGTTTGGTAAAAATTTACCTATATTTTGGAATAACCATAAAAGCATTCTATCTTTTGTAGTAAAAAAGTGTGCCATACCATGCTTTTCAAGTAAAAAAATGATTTGATTTGCAATTCTATCATTTGATTCACATCTAAAGCATTGGTCCATTAACTCAATTAGTAAAGCTTTGTCTTTTGGATGCTCTAACATCTTGTTCATCTTCTTATAGAACTCTCTATCGTAGTCACTAACTAACTCAGTAGCTCTTCTTTGCCATTTTTCAGCCAGTTTAACTGCTGATTCTATAATCTCTTTTTCTTCTCTCATCCCGTATCCTTATAATTAAAAGCATAAATTTTATTAAGTAATACAAAAAGTAGTACCTTTCAAAAATTATCACACACAAAAACTTAATTTAGACTTAAATTTTACTTATTTTAGTATCTAAAATTACTTATTTATAGTATTGTGTAAAACTGTTCTATAAAACCTAAAAAGCATTACTTCAAGGAGTTTTAAAAGAAATCAAAGTAATATAAGTAAACAAAAATCAAAGGGTTATTTTTTGGCTAAACAAAAATATGATAGACAAATTATAAGAAATGTAATAGATAAAAGTCTTAAAAACAAAAAAGAGATTACTCAGCTAACTATTAAAATTGATTCAAAACTTGATGATGCATTAGTTATTCTTTCAGAGAAAATCAATGTATCAAAAAATAGACTTATAGAAAATATTCTTTATGAAAGTGGCATTATTGAAGAAGTAGAGGAAAACTACTATGAATAACTTTCCAAAACAAGAAAAAGTAGTAGATGCTATTTTAAATGGTATTGTAAATGCTAAAAACAACTTTTTATTTTGGACAAATGATAGACTAAGTCTTTCTTATGGTCCCCATAAAATTGTAACTATTCATATTGCTCAAGAGATAGCAAAAATAGAAGAGCACACACCAGAAATATTTATAAATGCTACTGTTACAGATATTTTAAGATGTTCACTACCTGATAGAGATGAATATCCAAACTTTATGACTAAAAGAGATCTTACAGAAGGTACTTTTAGTATAACACTTGATGAAAGAATTCCTCATAGTAACCACAATGACTCAATTTCAAGAGTAATTATCTCTGTTAAAAATAATGTTATAAATACTAAAAAAGAGTACTTAGATGAAGTAGATAGAATCTGTAAAATGATTCAAAGGGATGAAAACTATAAAGAGTCTAGTTTAGATTATGGAGTATTTACTTTCTACTCTGATATTACTAAAGATGCAAGAAAGAAGCTTGATAAAAGAATTCCTGAGATAATCAAAAACTTTGATAAAGTAGTAGCTAACTATGATAACTTAAAAGCAACATTTAAAGGTGGAGAAATCCATAAAACAAAAGATGATGAAGAGTGGTCAATGAGCTGTTATATTATTGAACCATTTTTTAAATAGTAGTAGGATTTCCCTTACTACTATTTAGTGTTTTTTACCAAGATAAGCTTCTTGGATTTTCTCTGAGTTTAATAACTCTTCAGATGTTCCCTCATGGGTAATATGACCCACTTCTAAAACATAAGCTCTATCAGCTAACTTCAATGCAGCCTTCGCATTTTGTTCTACTAATAAAACAGTTACACCACTTTGTGCAATCTCTTTTACTGCTTTAAAAATTGCTTTAATTAAAATAGGTGCAAGTCCAAGTGAAGGCTCATCAAGAATTAAAAGCTTTGGTTTTGACATAATAGCACGTCCTATTGCAAGCATTTGTTGCTCACCACCAGAAAGAGTACCAGCAAGCTGTTTTCTTCTCTCTTTTAGTCTTGGTAAGATGTCATAAATCCACTGTAATGTCTCTTTGTCGTGGTCTTTAAGTGTATATGCACCCATCATCAAGTTCTCTTCAACAGTAAGTGTTCCAAAAACTCTTCTTCCTTCAGGAGAGTGAGACATACCTAAACTTACTATATCATGAGCAGGAGTACTAGTAATATCATTTTTATCAAAGATAATACTACCTTGTTTTGCTTTTAGTAAGCCAGAGATTGTTCTTAAAGTTGTAGTTTTTCCAGCACCATTTGCACCTAAGATTGTTACAACTTCTCCACGTCTTACTTGAATATTAATTCCCTTAATTGCAGAAATAGCTCCATATGAAACGTGAAGGTCTTTTATATCTAATAAAATCTCATTATTTACCATCTTGCTCTTCCTCCTCGTCATCATCAGAACCAATATAAGCTTCTACAACTCTTGGGTCATTTTGTACAAAACTTGGTTCACCTTGAGAAATCTCTTTTCCAAAGTTAATAACAGTGATATAATCAGTTAAATTCATAACCATTTCCATATCATGTTCAATCATCATAATACCAATATCCATTTGAGATATTTTTCTAATGATTTCAGTTAACTCAATTGTCTCATTTTCATTAAGACCTGCTGCTGGCTCATCTAAAATAAGAAGTTCAGGCTTTGCAGCTAATGCTCTTGCCATCTCAACTTTTCTTTGATTACCATAAGATAAATCACCAGTTGCATTTGTAGCTAAATGAGTTAAATTAAAAAACTCCATTAACTCTTCAACTTTTTTCCAAGCCTCTTGCTCATCTTTTTTATATGCAGGAGTATGGATAATTGCGTGATACCATTTTTGTTTTGACTTTGTATGATATCCTGCCATAATATTTTCAGCTACACTCATCTCTTTAAATAGCCTAATATTTTGGAATGTTCTTAAAACTCCCCTTTGAGCAATTTTATGAGGTTGCATTCCAGTGATATCTTCACCTTTATATTTAATAGTTCCTTGCTCTGGTGTATAAATACCAGTAACACAGTTAAAAAGTGTAGTTTTCCCTGCTCCATTAGGACCAATAATCCCATAGATTTGCCCAGGTTTTACTTTAATAGTTAAGTCATCAATTGCAACAAGACCATGGAAAAACTTAGATACGTTATCTATTTCTAGTACATATTTCATTATTCAGTTTCTCCTTTTGATTTTGCTTTTAGTGCTTTTTCTTTTAAATACTTTGGAATATTTCCAAAAGTTGCTGGCCATACACCATTTGGTCTAAGAACCATAGTAAGAACCATTGCAGCACCAAAGATTAAATATCTTGACTCTTTAAACTCTGTAAATAGTTCAGGTAGTACAAACATTACAAATGTACCAATAATTACACCTGGAAGTGATGCAGAACCACCAACAAGTACAATAGCAAAGAACATAACTGACTGCATAAATGAGAATGACTCAGGACTTACAGCTGAATACTGAATTGCAAAAATAGAACCAGCAACACCTGCAATAGCAGCACCTAGTGCAAAGGCAAATAGTTTATAATATGGAATATTAATACCCATAGACTTTGCAGCAATTTCGTCTTTATTGATATAATAAAGTGCTCTACCATATCTTGAGTTATCAAGGTTTCTAATAATTAACAGTGTAATTAAAAGAAGTCCAAATGCCATATAGTAAATTGCAGTATCTGACCATAATTCATATCCAAATACTCTTACAACATCGATTCCAAAAATACCATTTGGACCACCAGTTAAACCAAATAAATCATTTGATAAAACCTGTTCAAAAATGATATTAAATCCAATTGTTGCTACAAGTAAATAATCACCTCTTAGGTGAATGATTGGACCTGCAAGTACAATAGCAACAATTACAGGAAAGATAATTGCAAATGGAATAGTTGCAATAATTTCTAAACCAAAATGTACATTTAATATTGCTGTTGTATATGCTCCAATACCAAAGAAAATAGCATGTCCCATATTAAATACACCTGCTCGTCCAAGAATAATATCTTGAGAAAAGGCAACTGTAGCAAATACTAAAAACGTAATACCAATACTAAGCCAAGCTGAATCAACAGTAAATGGGAAAACAGCCATAACTAATATAAATATAGTAGCAATTAAAGTAGTCTTATTCATTATACTTTCTCCGCTGTTTTTTCACCAAGAATACCTGTTGGTCTAACAATTAAGATAATAATTAAAAGAACAAAAGTAAATGTCTCAGCCCATTCTGTTGAGATATAACCTGCAATTAAAGCATTAAATAATCCAAGTAATAATCCACCAATCATAGCTCCTGGAATTGAACCAATTCCACCAATAATAGCTGCAATAAAGGCATTTAGACCATAAACCCATCCCATATCAAATGTTAAAGATCTATAATAAATACCAATAAACAGACCACCAATAGCACCAAGCATAGAACCAACTACGAAAATAATCATAACAATTCTATTAACATTAATACCCATTAGTTTTGCTGCATCTTGGTCAATTGCAGTTGCACGAATAGCAGTACCAATCTTTGTTTTATTAATAAAGAAGTATAAAGCTATCATTAATACAGCTGAAAGTACTAAAATACAAAGCTGTGTAAATGTAATAATTACACCAGAAACATTCCAAGTTGTACTAGGTAATAAATCTGCTGGGAAAATTTGCATATTTGGACCCCAAATAAGCATTATTCCATTTTGAATAACTAAAGCTGCACCAAGTGCTGAAACAACAGCACTAAGTCTTGGTGCCGTTCTTAAAGGTCTATATGCAAGACGCTCAAGAAGAACACCCACAAAAGCAACAATAATAGCAGTCAATAAGAAAATGATAATTACATTAACAAAAGAAACTGCACTTGCACCAAAAAACTGTGTAAATATAGTAAGTCCAACATAAGCTGAGAAGGCAACAAGGTCACCGTGTGCGAAGTTGATTAACTTCATCACACCGTAAACCATTGTATAACCTAAAGCAACTAATGCATATAAACTTCCTATAGTCAAACCATTGATTAACTGTTGAAGAAAAATATCCATTTATTTAGGCTCTCTTATTATTTGTTGAATGATACTTTGTAGCTTCCATCATTTTGAATTTGATACACCATTAAAGATGCTCCAACTCTTTCACCATCTTCTCTAATGTTAAATGGTCCAGTAATTCCTGGGAAATCTTTCATATCATTTCTAATATAGTCAGAAATCTTTTTAGTATCAAATGAGTTTGTTTTTTCAACACCTTCCATAACTGCTCTTAAACCATCTGCATTAACTACAGCCCAAATTGAAGGAGGCTTCATGTTAAATCTATCTTCATATGCTGTTAAGTATTTTTTAGCAGCTTCATAAGGTAAAATATCTGGAGTTGGTACATTTACTAAATAAACACCTTCTGCAGCTTTTCCTGCAAGTTTTAAGAAGTCTGGGTTATCATTTGAATCACCACCAACAAAGTCAGCGTTAATTCCTAATTGTTGTTGTTGAACTCTTAAAAGTCCACCATCAGTATAGTAACCTGAGTAATAAATTACATCTGGGTTTAATGCTTTGATTTTAGTTAAGATAGCTGTAAAGTTTTGAGTACCAGATTTAATCTTTCCTCTAAATGCTACATTACCACCAAGCTTTTTAATAGAATCCTCTACAGAGTTTGCTAATCCATCAGAATAAGAAGAATAATCAGATAATACTGCAATTCTTTGATATTTCTTTTGATTTACAAAATAGTCTGCTGTAAACTCACCTTGAGCTGAGTTTGGAAATGAGTTTCTAAAGAATGTCCAATATTTTCTTTTAATTAAAGAATCTGAAGTTCCATCTGAAGTTTGAAGAATCTTATTTCTATAATAAGTAGTTTGAGCAGCTTCTGTTGCTCCTGAAGTATAAGAACCAATTACAGCAAAAACACCTGCATTTGCTAACTTCTTAGCACAAACAGCTGCTTTTTGAGCTTTTGCTTCATCATCACAAGTAACTACTTCAATCTTTTTACCAAGTAGTCCACCCTCTTTGTTCTTTTCATCTACAATAAGTCTAACAAAGTTGTCAATACCTTGTCCCTCATTTGCATACTTCCCTGTAATTGGTGCTTGAACACCGATCTTAACTGTATCTGCTGCAAATACTGAAGTACAAACAGCTGCACTTAGTGCAAAAGCACTAGCTAACTTAGTTAATTTCATCTAATCCCCTTTCCTTAAATTAAATCTTTTTCTAGTCTAAATCCAAACAATATTTCTAATGTTTTTTTAGTAGTACTAAAAGTAATGACTTTTGAAAACTATTCATTATTTCACAGTAAAAATAAATTAAGACTTAAAAAAAGACCATTTATTATAACTAATATATCATTTTATTGTAATTTTCTTAAAATGCTATTTTATTGCTACTCTTTGGCTTTTTTTTGCTGAATTAGTAGTCCAACAATGATGAATGCTAAACCTACTAAAGTAGAGATAAAAATCTTTTCATTTAGAATGAAATATATAAAGATTAAGGACATAAAAGGTGAGATAAAAATTAGGTTTGCAATCTTTGAAGTATTCTGGGCATTTTGCATTGCTTTTAACCAAAATAGAAAAGTAATACCCATTTCAAACAATCCTACATAAACTGCTGCTAATACTCCACTTGAATTAGGAACACTAAGAGGTTGTGTTAAAACGAAGTATATTATTATAACTGGTGTAGCAACTAAGAAGTTAGAAAATAGCATTACTGTTGACTCACCTTTTGCTTTTGTATTAAATATCCAATATAAAGACCATAGAATTGTACTAAATAGTGCTAACAATACTCCATCTATATTTGAGAAGTTTAAAGAAAAAGGTTCACCTTTTGTTGATATAACTAATACACCAAAATAGCAGATAATCCCTGCAACAATATCATTGAATGTAAGTTTCTGCTTTAAAAATGGAACAGAAAGAAATGCTAACATTAAAGCCCAAGTATAATTTATAGCTTGTGCTTCTTGAGCTGGTAAATAATCATAAGCTTTAAATAAAACTAGATAGTATAAAAATGGATTAATAAGTCCTAAAATAAAAACTAATTTTATATTCTTCTTTATATATGGTAATACTTGATTTAGTTTCTTATTTATTATTAGCACACAAAACAGTGCAGCTAATGAAGTTAAAGAAGAGAGTAATACTAACTCTTCAGGTGATAAATATTGTAATGCAAATTTAAAAGCTGTAGCAACTGTTGACCAAAGGAATACTGCTATTAATGCAAATTTATAAGCTTGTGATTGAGATTTAATAGTATTCTCCATATTTTTTTCAAATTGTACCACACGTAATGTTATATTTACTTAGCTTTTGTTAAGAAAATTATTATTTAATATTTTTAAGTTTAAATATATGAAATTATTATAATATTTTCTAATAAACAAAAAGGAGTTAAAATGTTAAAACACACACTAAAAATAGCCCTAGCTACTTCATTACTAACTTTAGCAGTAAATGCGAGTGAGTTAAACTTAAGAGGTGATGGTGTAGAAGTTAAGTATGATGAAAAAACATACAATATAAAAAGAATACATGATGAAGAGTGTAGACAAATAAATGGAGCTGATCCTAAAAATATTTGGTCAGGAGACTATGCAAAAGAAGGATTATCTTCAAAATGCGTTAAGAAGTTTGTTACTACTGTTGGAAAAATCACTCCTATGAAAATAACAGACAAAATACAAACTATTGGAGAAATAGAAGTTATTAACTTCATAAAAGAGTCTCAAGAAAGAGATGATATGCTATTAATTGATGCAAGGCTTCCTGATTGGTTCTTACAAATGAGTATACCAACTGCTGAAAATATTCCATTTACTTACTTTAATAAAGACAAATACCCTGATGATTTCTATGATGTTCTTGATATGATTGGAGTTAAAGAAGTATCAAAAGGAAAATATGATTTCACACAGGCTAAAGAGTTAGTTCTATTTTGTAATGGAGTATGGTGTCCACAATCAACTTTCGCTATTGAAAACCTTATAAAAATTGGTTATCCAGAAGAAAAAATCTCTTGGTATAGAGGTGGAATGTATTCTTGGAAAATGTTAAATCTAACAACAACTTCAGAATAGTAAATCATTAATTTGATTTACTATTTAAAAATCTCTTTAAAATCATTGACAATAGTTTCATCTACCCTATTCTCTTTTGCCATTTGCTCTAAGATATCAAAAGCTTCTTTTCTAGTATAAGCTTTTCTATATGGTTTATTACTTGTTAATGCAGTATATATATTAACTAAAGCTAGACTTCTATCTTTTAGACTTAAATCCTTTGCTTCTAAGCTAAAAGGATATCCATTTGCATCAATTTGTTCTTGTACCTTATAAGCGTATGAACAGATATCATTAAAACCAATAATATTTGATAAGACTTTTTTTATATAGTATGGATAAGCTTTTATTTCTTCATATTCATTATCATCTAAAGAGTTTTGCTTATTTAGTATTTTTTCGTCAATATAAAGTTTTCCAATATTACATAAAGAAGCTGCAATCATAAATGTCTGTTTATCTTTGTGTTCAAAGTTATAGAATTCAGCAACTCTAGATGCATTTTCTATGATATTTAGATTTTCATTAGTAAATAGTGTAAAGATAGAAGTAATCTCTAAAAGCTCTTCAAAATCTAAAACTATAGTTTTGTCTTGTAGTGTAGAAAAAATAAAAGTAAGTAACTCATTTTCATTTTGTAAATCAAGCCAAAAGCTTTGAGTTTGAGCAAACTCTTCGAAACACTCAACTAAATCACTTGAAAAAAGTATATTCTCTTTATCTTTTATATAAGCTAGTATTTTAGTTCTATTTTCTACAGAGTTTTTACTTAAATCAAATTTTGTATCTATATGGTTTGCAAAGTAGATAAACTGTGAGAATAATGGAATATCATACTCTTTTAGATTAAAAGGTCCACTTCCATCAAAACTTTCATACTGATACTTTAAAACATCTTTTTGCTCTTTAAAATCAAAAGGAAGTTTCATCGCGTATTCATTTGCCAAGTTACAAAACTTTTCTTTATCCTCTTTTGCTTGTGATAAAGCTATATTATGCATCAAAGAATAAGCACAAATATCAAATAAAGCATCTTGTTTATAGTTAAACTCTAAGGCAAACTTTAAACTTAAATAGGCAACTCTTTTAGAGTGGTTTTTACTTGTATTAAAATATCTTGATTCTACTTCATCAAATGCATTTGATAATGACAATAAAAAATTATTTAGATTGAAATTCATTTGTCTTTTTTTATCCATAAATATTCCTAAAAATTTGTTGATTATATTACAATATTAATGCTAATTATACCTTAGATTTACTAAAATACTTCATGAAGAAATATAAGAAAAACAAATAAGGATAAAGATGAAAAAGATTATTTCAAGTATCGTTGCTTTAGGCTTAAGTACATCAGTTTTTGCATTTGATTATAAGCTAGAACCAAAAAAAATCAATGATAATACATGGTGTTTTTTAGGAAAGCTTGAAGCACCTTCAAAACACAATGGTGGATTTATGTCAAATCACTGTTTTGTAAGTACTGGCAAAAGCTACCTTTTAGTAGATGCAGGAGCTACTTATGAATTAGCAAAACAAGCATATGAAAAAATGAGTGAGATAAAAAAACTTCCAGTTAAAACAGTTTTTTTAACACATGAACATGATGACCACTGGTTAGGTGCTTCATTTTATAAAGAGAAGTTTGATGCAAAAATAATTGGTTCTTCAAGTATAAATAAAAACTATAAGGAAGGCTCTAAAACAAGAATGTTTAAAATGCTTCCTAAAGATGCTATTAAAAATACAAAAATAGTAAGAGTAGAACATGAGATTAAAGAAGCAACTTCTATTAAAGTTGATGATATGGAAGTTCAAATTATTCCTGTAGGGAAAAAAGCTCATACTAGTGATGACTTATTTGTATATATCCCTTCAAATAAAACACTATTTTCTAGTGATTTAGTTATGAATGGAAGAATTACTTCTAATAGAAATGGCTCAGTTATTGGTCAACTTAAAGCTGTTGAAATGATGGAAAAAATGGATTATAAAAACCTAATTCCTGGGCACGGTCATGATACAAGTAAAAATGCCATAAATGAAACAAAACAATACTTTACACTATTAAAACAAAGAGTTTTAGAAGCTGTTGAGGAAGAAATTGGTTCAGCTGAGGTAACAAAACATATTAAAATGGAAGAGTTTAAAGATAAAGCTTTATATGAAGAGTTAAACTCTAGAAATGTATTTGATGCATACAATGAACTAGAGTTTTATGAAGAGGAGTAATTATTCCTCTTCAAACATCTCTACAGTAGCTTCTGTAGCAGTATCTGTCATATCTAAATCAATATGAGCTGCACCTTCTACTTTTACTAGTTTTACATTTAAGCCTTTATTTTTAGCTATTTCATAAAAACTTGTAGTAACTTCTGGTTTTGAAATTTTATCTTCAGTTCCATAAATAAATAAGATTTTAGTATCTTTATTTATATTATCTAATACATCAACCATTGAGATTAAATCTTTTTCATCACTTACTTTATGAATATCATATCTTCCACCAGCTAAAGCAATATTTTGAATTAAATCAGGCTTTGTACCAATTAAAGTTGCACCCATCATTGCCCCTGCACTATGACCGATAAAGTTAACTTTTTGCGCATTGTACTTCTGTTTTAAAGAAGAAACTAATTCTCCTAAAAATTCAACATACTCTTTTTTAGCTGCTAAATTTTTAACTTCTTTACTTGCTAATGGTTTTAAGTTGTTTGTTGATGAATCTGAATACCCAGGAAGAGCAACTGCAATAGTTGTTAAATCTGTTATCATATTCATAGTTTCTGCAAAAGGAGCATATCTACCAAGAGTATTTGTTCCTAAATCCCAAGTTCCATGAACAATTACAGTAATAACTTCATTGTCTTCAGATTCAAAGGCTTTATACTCAATACACTCATTTCCTGCGTAAATAAAGCTTCCCTCTTTTGATTCACACTGCTCTTTACTAACATTAGCTGCATAAACAGTTGTAGCTAAAGCTAATGATAAAAATCCTGTCGTAAAAATCTTCTTTAACATTGTAAACTCCTTTTATGAAATTAGTAAGCTATAACTCCAATATAGCCATCAACTTGTCTCTCTATTAATTCTACTATTCCTGCTTGAACAAAACTTGCATCATCAATAAAATCATCTTCTGTCCACTTCATAGTTTCCATAGTGTTTTTACAAACTATAAACTCTACATCATACTCAACTAAAGACTTGATTCTTTTAAGAGTAGCTGCATCATAATCTGTTTTTAAAGCTCTTACCCCATTTCCATAGGCAATAACAACTACTTTTAGTGATTCTGCTGGGTACTCTTTTAAAATGTTATAAATCGTACTAAGATTATGATTTACTTTTTCCAAGTCAGAATCATAAAGTTGAATAGCTACTTTTCTTGGCTCATCAAATGTAGGATGTGGCTCACTAAACTCTGATTTTGCAAATAAAAATAGTGCTGATGCAAACATTAAAATAAAAATTCTTTTCATTATATATCCTTTATATTAACTCTACAGAGTCATCTTTTTTTATAACTCCATTATTTATAATAGTACAATAAATACCCCTGCAATCCTTTACGATTTCTGGTAACTTTTTACCAAATACTGCTAAATGATTACAAATGGTACAGTTTTCAGTTATTTGTATAACTGCTTCACCTATTTTAAACTTAGTTCCTACACTATAATCATGTGGATTAAAATCAAATAAAATATTTTCACCTAAAGAGCCAGCTTGGATATTAATTCCCTCTTTTGAAGAGATATCGTAACTGTATTGCCCTACTATCATTACTGTTTTTTCTAAGTCTTTTCCAGCAAACTTATCTTCTTCTATTCCAAACCCCTCTATTAGTTTTAAACTATCAACCTTTGGTCTAGGAAGTCCACTATCACCCTTTTTAGCACTAAAAGTACCTATTACTTTACCAATAATCATAAATTATAGATTCTCTTTTAAAATTTGTAAATAATCACTTTTAATCCAAGCTCCAGGATAAGTATTTAATAACTCTCCACCTGAAGTTAATACAAAAAATGTAGGAGTCATCCCTTTAAAATGCTTTTTTAAACCAAAAGGTAAGTTTACATAATCAACATTAACTTTTAAGAAAATATAATCTTCTGCCATGATATCTTTAACATCTTGCTGATTTAATACATCTTTTTCCATTTTTTTACAGAAGTAACAAGTTTTAGAAGTAGCATAAACAATAATATGTTTTCCTTCTGTTTGCGCTTCTTTTAAAATCTCTTTTTCATCATAGTTTGAAGTTAGAATCTTATTTGCTTTTGGCATATTCTTAAGTCTATCTTCTTTGTATCCCATAAAATATTGAGCTAAAAGTTCAGCTTCTTCATCTGTTATTTTTATTGGCTCTTTCTTTTTATAATACTTTAAAGCAGTCTGATCGCAAATACTATTATTTCTATCTGGTTTTTCTAAATAGTTTTTTAAATACTCTTCAATCTCAATTGACCTCATATCTTCATCATTTGGGTCACCAATTTTTCTACTACTATCCATCATTGCCCAAGCAAGCATATTCTCTGTTGGAGTTTCTAGTTTTAATAATTGATTATTTCTCTCATAAAAGTTCTCTTTTAGTTTTTTAAATGAGATATACCCTTTATGACATTGAGCACATTTTTGTTCAAAAAGTTTTTTACCCTCTTGAAAGTCTGCAAATAAATTTGTAGATATAAAACAGGCAAATAGAACTATAAACGCCTTTTTAATCATCTTTTGTCCTTCTTTTGATTTATAAAATACTTTCTTAAATACTTTATAAATCAAAAACATAAAGAAAGATTTCTTTATGTTTTATCATTCTGAAACTATTAAATAATTCCAGGGTTTCCTTTGATTCCAACAATATCTGGAGTATCAATTTTAAGGTTTGCAATATGCTTAACATTTTGTAAGTAAGTCTCTACAGTTTCCCATACTGGTTCACCTGGAGCTTTAGAACCAACAGTAGACCAACCTGCAACTTTATAAGACTTGTTAGCTTCAAGTTTATGTCCATTTTTAGTAAGTGTAATGTCAGAAATTCTTTCACCCATTTTTGCAGTTGGATTAATTCTATAAGAAATACCACCTGTTCTAACCATATCTCCACCTTGTTGGTAGAATGGATCTTCGTTAAATAAGTTATCTGCTACATCTTCTAAAATAAGCTTAATATCTTTACCAGAGATATCTCTAGCATAAGTTTCTGGATAAGTCATTGCTGTTTGAGTCATTAAATCATCAAAAGTAATATCTTGTCCTGGAATTACAGATGTTCCCCATCTAAATCCTGGAGATAAAGAGATATCAGCACCTTTTACATCCATTAAAGCATCACAAATAATTTGGTCCCAAGAACCATTGAAGTTACCTCTTCTAAACAGTGTTTGTTCAGTAGTTGCAATTACTCTATTTAAATCTTTTTTATAAGGAGCTCTTACATCTTCAATATATTTTTTCATTTGCTTATCTTCATCAATTAAATCAGAGAAGATTGGAAGAAGTGTAAATTTGAAGTCTTTGATTTTTCCATTTTGAATGTCTAAATCAAGTACATTTAGGAATTTACCATTTGAACCAGCATTACAAACATAAGTAACACCATCTTCATTTTTAACAGGATATGCTTCTGGAACACCATCGTGAGTGTGTCCACCCATAATAAAGTCAATACCAGTAACAACTTCTGCCATTTTTTTGTCAGTATCATAACCATTGTGAGAAAGAACAATAACTGCATCTGGTTTTTCACTTTCTCTTACTTCATCTACTAGCTCTTGCATTCCTTCGTCATTAATTGAGAATGACCAATCAGGAATAAATCTTTGAGGATTTGCAATAGTAGTATAAGGGAAAGCTTGACCAATAACTGCTACTCTTGCATTACCCATTTTTTTAATAGTATATGGTTTAAATGCATGACCTGTATCTTCGTCATAAGCTTGCATTGCAATTTCAGTTTCATTGAATAATGCATCTTCTTTTACTTTAACGTTTTGTGCTAAGAACTCAGCATTTAACTCTTTTACGTTATCTAAAACTTCTTGAGCTTTATAAGTAAACTCCCAGTGACCAACAGCAACATCTACACCAAGTAAATTCATAGCACCAACCATATCTTTACCTCTAGTGTAAAGAGCAGTTGCACTACCTTGCCATGTATCTCCACCATCCATTAATAAAGTTTTATCTTCACCAAAACTTTTTCTTAGATAATCAACAACAGTTTTAATTTGAGCAAAACCACCAGTTCTACCCATAACTTTTGCATGTTTTTCAAAATCTACACAAGAGTATGCATAAGTTAATCTTTTATTATCTTTGATTCCATAATAATCTAAAAGTCTGTCTCCAACAATATGAGGAGGCTTACCATAGTTTCCATGGAAACCTAAGTTAACACTTGGCTCTCTAAAATATACAGGAAGTAACTGTGCATGAGAGTCAGTCATATGCATAAATCTTGCATTACCAAATGGCTTTAACTTATAATAGTCTTCCATTTTGTTTGTATTTGTCATTCTTGTATGAGAGTTAGCAAATACAGGAGCAGCACCAAGTACTGCCATCATATAAACAAACTCTCTTCTACTTAATTTACTCATTTATAAATCCTCTTTTAATTTTTGACAAGGTCTTAAACTATTTTCCACTTCCAACTACAGTGAAACCTAATGAAGTCCATGCTTGCATTCCACCTCTGTAGTATTTGATTTTTTCAGCAGGATATCCCATGCTTAAAAGTGAATATTTTGCTCTTTTAACCATTGCTGGTGTTTGTCCACACCAATAACCATTACAATATAAAACAATTGTTTTAGCGTTTGAAAAATCTAATTTACCATTATTGTCAACAACACCCATTTCATCTTCCATCCACTCAATAGCAGTATCTTTTTCGTTAAAATTTGTAAATGGAACATTAATTGAACCTGGAATTCTTAGTTTTGCATTCCATCCTGGCTTTCTTGAATCAATAATTGCAATAGACTTATCATTTTGAGCTTTCTTCATGTATTCAATAAACTCTAATTCACCTACTGTTTCTACACCTTTTGCAATAACCATAGGTTGAGGCGCACCTCTATTTGTTGTATTATAAAGTTCTGAAATAATATTTCCAGCATTTTGGTTTCTCATTAAAGTAAACTTTTCGCCATTTAAATTCATTTCAATTGATTTAACACCCTTTGAAATAGGAACAAATTTTGAGTTCCCTTCAGCCATTGCTGATGTTGAACATACTGCAAAAATAGCAGAAGTTGCTAATAGTTTTTTTAAAATTGTCATCTCTTCTCCTAGCCTTTTTTTAATCTTAAAGAAAAAAAGCCAAGGTGTTATCCTTGACTTTTTAAATTGTGTCTAATTATTTAATTAATTAGTATTTGAAACCATCACCTGGAACAGCCAGTCTCCAAGTAGATTTAGCTTCGTGTGCTTGACTTAAAGCTGCAATACCAAATTTACAAGCTCTTGTTGCTGCAAACTCTATTGGTAAAACAGTTTTTGATTTTTTACCTTTAAAAGTTTTAGGATTAACTTCTTTAGCCCCAGATTTAATACCTTCTTCTACAGCGATAATTAAATCAGAGTTATTAACACTTAATCTTCTAAATTCTAATTTGTTTGCTTTAGCTGCTTCGTTATAAACTTTTGCCGTAGCTAAAACTTGCTCAATACCATTTTTCTCAACGCTACAAAGAGCTTTCTCATCAACTTTTGCCGCACTTTGAGGAGTTGGTGCATTCCCTGTACAAGCTGTAAAAACTAAAGCTGTAGTTGCTGCAATTGATAAATTTAATAATAATTTTCTCATAACCATCTCCTACTTATTTTCTAATATCTGGACCATCAATTTTAAGTCCATTACTCATATAAGACATAAAGAATAAAAGTTCTCTCATCTCTTTATCTTCAGCTTTTGGTGGAACTTGACCTTGGTCTTTTACACATCCACTCATTCTTCTTTCTAAAGTACCTAAACCATCATTGTTAGGGCTTTTAGCTCCCCATTTTAATCTATAAACTGGGAAATGAGTAGTTTGTCCTAATAATTGAGATAAAGACTCATTTCTAACTCTTAGTGCTGCACCTTGTACGTGACACTCAGCACAGTTAAGTTTTAAATAACCTTTTTGGCTATAGTAATACTCTTTTCCTCTTTCATAAGCAGCAGCTGCATCAGCACTTTCAATCTTAGTATTTACAACTTTCTCTTCTTCTTTAGCAGAAGAAACAAAGAATGCTTGAACGTGAGCCATGTTTCCTTTTTTAGTATTCCATTTCTTTTCACCATTATCAGTTCTACACTCATTAATAGCTACAGTTAATGTCATAACTTCTTTTCTTTCCTCATCAAAGTAAGGATATTTTGAACCTGCTTCTACTGGGTCTGGGAAACATGTTGCAAGTGAATTTCCATTTGCAAATTTCTTCTCATATAAAGCTTCACCATTTTCGATAAACTCTTCATATGGAGGGAATTCATTGATTTCTTCATATGACACTTTTCCATTTTTAGAGAAAGCATAATTTCCAATAGCAAAATCTTCATGCTTAAGTCCACTAATAATGTTGTTTTTTAACTCATCATCAGTAGAATAAGGGAAAAAAGTACCTCTATTTTTCTCTGGGTTTTCAAACTTTGCTTCAAAATAATCAATTAAAGCAAGTCTATCTTTTTCAGCTTGTGCATTAAAGTCTGCAGCATTTAAAGTACATACAGTAAGAGCAGCTAATGCAGTCGTTTTAGCAATTTTTAATAACATACATATCTCCTTATAAGATTAATCACTCAAAAGAGTGATTAATTATTTAATTTTCTTTGAATCTTCTCTTGTGTTACCTTTTAGGTCAACCCAAGTAAACACTAATTTATCACCTTTTTTAGCTCCAACTGCATCTGCATTGAATTTAAATTTCATATAAGGGTTTTTTGATAAGAATTGACTTGTTGATACTTCATAAACAATTTTATCGTTAACTTTTGCTACTACATATGTAATGAAGTTAGCTTCTTTTTTTGCTCTCTCTGCTTCTTGGTAACTTAGGTTTGCGTGGTTAGCAAGAGCTTTAACAGTTACTACACCTTTTTTTAATTTAGCTTTGATTCTAGTTTTTTTAGCCATTATAAATTCCTTTTATATATCTTTTTATTTTTTAAAATTTTATTTCTTTATAAAGTTAGTTGAACTAAATCAACCACCACAACCACCAATTGTTACTTTAACTTCTTTAGCATCAGAATATAATTTTCCATTCTCTTCAACGATTGCTGTTACGTTACCAGTTTTAGCCATTTTGATTCTTACAGAATAGTCAATGATTCCACCTTCTGGTACTGTAAATACAGCAACTAAAGTTTCTGGGTTAGCATCTTGTAGAATTGCTACTTTTGAACCAGCTAATTTAGATGAAACTGTTACAGGAATAACTGCACCATTTTCAGCGATATCTGGAGCTTTTAATTTAACTTTACCTTTAGTCATTTTAGTAGTTCCAAAGATTTCTTGGATTGCTGCATCTACTTTAGTTGCAGTCCAAGCCTTTGGCTTATCTTTTCTAAAATCAATAGCACTTAACGTAGAAGGAGCCATTGATACTGCTAATGCACCTAAACCTAAACCTAAAAAATTTCTTCTATTTATCATCATCTATCCTTTTATAATTATTTAATTGTTTTTAAATAAGCTACTACAGCTTTGATTTGATCATCACTTAACCAACCAGCTTTACCAAATGCTGGCATTGATGTATTTGTAATACCTTTAGCTTCATAAATATTGTAAACAATATCATAAAGTGTATCTTCTGGCCAATACTGTAAACCACTTAATTCTGGTCCCATACTTCCTGGTCCATCAATAGCTTTTCCATTTACAGCATGACATGCTAAACAATTACCTAAATTTTTAGTATTAAAAACTTTCTCACCTTTTTTTACTAGTTCTGCATCTGCAAAAGAACTAGAAAAAGATAATCCACAAATAGCCGAAGCTACAAGTAACTTTTTGATTAATTTCATTGCTTTCTCCTTTATTTACTAGAGTTAATCATATAATCAACTACTTCCTTAAACTCTTCATCTGAAATATCCATTGCTCCACCTTTAGGAGGCATTGCATTTATACCATTTATTGCATTAGCATAAACTACATCCATTCCTTTAGCAGCAATAGCAGACCAAGCCTCTTTATCACCTAACACTGGAGCACCTATTGCTTCATTTGCGTGACAAGCAGCACAATATGTTTCATATGTACTTGCAGCTTTTGAGTTTGCAGCTGAATCTGAGCTTTGAACCTTCCATGATCTTTCTGTAGAAGCTGGAGGATTAAAGTCATTTAACTCGTTCTTAATTCTAAGAACAGGCACTTCACCCTTAACACAATCTGTCATACATCTTTCACCCGTACCATAATTTTTAGGGTTACTTAAGTATGCTTTCATGTTTCTTACACCTTGCTTAGGATCTTCAGGTGTATCAACTTTTGGATAGAATCCATCTTCATTTGGCATCTTGATTTTTAAGAATTTTTCTCTGTCAAGAACATACTCTTCATCTAGCTCTTCACCATCAATTTCAACACCATTTTCCATTAGTAAATATCCAACTAAAGCATATGTTTCACTATTTGATAATGATTTTGGATGAGGGAAAGGCATAGCATCTTGAATATACCAGAAAAGTGTACTTGCATATGGCCAATATGTTCCAATTACTTTTGTTGGAGGTTCCATTCCAGGCTCTTTATCTGCTGGATTTAATAACTGATTAGTTAATGTTTCTGTAGAAGCACTACCTGCTGATAATGCAGGGTAACCTTTTCCACCAATTCCAAACTCTCCATGACACATAGCACATTGTGAATCATAAAGTTCGTTACCCCACTCTACAGAACCTTCTGCTTTTTTAGGGTTTCCATCTTCATCTAAAACAACTTTTCCATGTTTCATATCATATTTTGGTAGTCCAGTACCATCTGGCATTGCATCTTTATCCCAAGCTGCAATTTCAGTAGGAGTAGCTTCTCTACCAAAGTTAAACTTTTTAATACCTTGAGTATTTACATGGTATTGTGTGTATTTACCATCTTTTACTTCATATTTTACTGCACCGTCAACTGCTCTTTCAAGGTCTCCGCTTGAAGTACAACCTGAGATTAATAAACCTACTGTTACAACGCTTGCAGCTAATAAAGATTTCTTAAGCATTGTGTTTTCTAATGTGAACATTATTAACCTCCCCATTTGCTTTAACTTCCCAAGTTACAATTGCATTTCTGTGATAAACAGATTCAACACCAACTGCTGAAGTTTCTTGATCAATTGTTGGTTGAACGTTACCTGTATCATCTACAGCTCTACTAGAAAGTAATAAAGGTTTACCTTCCCATTTCATAATATAAGAGAATCTAGTCCATGATTTTGGTAATACTAAGCCTTTAAGGTTAGCTTCTACCCAATTGTCTCCACCATCAAAAGAGATATCAACATTTTTGATTGTACCGTGCCCTGACCAAGCAAGACCTTCGATTTCAATCATGTCACCTTTTTTAAGATTTGTCCAAGGTTTTTCTGGACATGGAGATGTAATCACAGAGTTAACTTCATTCGGCCAGAAATATCTGATTGCCTTACCATTCTTTTGAAGCATAGTATATTTAGAAGTTTCTTCTTTTGCATGCCATGGTTTGTCAGAGAACTCTAATCTTTTTAACCATTTAGTATTTAAGTTTCCTTCCCAACCTGGAACAAGAAGTCTTAAAGGATAACCTTGTTCAGGTCTAAGAGCTTCACCATTTTGAGCCCAAACTAACATAGCATCGTCTAAAGCTTTTTCAACAGGAATAGTTCTTGGATTTCCAGCATTATCACTACCTTCTGCTAGCATCCATACTGCATCATCTTCAAGACCGATATCTTCAAGTACAGTTTTAAGCATTACTCCTGTCCATTCAGCAGAACTCATCATACCCTTCATAAATTGAAGATTATTAAATTGAGGTCCTCTCCATCCAGTTGAACCATTTGCAGGACACTCAATGAAGTGAATTCTACTTTCACTTGGATATTTTTTTAATTCATCTAAAGTTAAAACAACTTCTTTTTTAACTTTTCCATGAATCATAAGTCTAAATTTCTCAGGGTCAACATGAGCTGTACCACCGTGATTTCTAGTAAAGAATAGACCATTTGGAGTTATAATACCTTGTAACTCATGAATAGGACACATTGAAACAGAAGCATACATATCACCTGAAGATAAAAGGTCTGTTGTTCTTCTAATAACGTTGTGTTCATAAGGTGAAGGTACTCCATATAAGTTTTTAGTAACCATATCACCAAGCTTTGTTCCCCATTCAGCTTCATTTACAATAGCTGTATCATCAGCTTTAAGCTTTACGGGAGACAAAACATTCGCCGCAGCTATTGCACCAGCTGAATAAACTGCAGTTTTTCTAAAAAAATCTCTTCTGCTTAGTTTCTTTTCAGAAACTTTTTCAAGTGATTTTTCAGAATTTTTACTTGACTTCGTCATCGTTCCTCCTTGAAAATTAGCTACACACATATAATAACATAAAATTAAGCACAAATGACAATTAATATTATTTTAAGTCAATTTCTTCTTATAATAAGTAAATTAACTTTTTCTTATATGTAACATAACGCCCAATTATATAAGTAAATGTTATATAACTATGGTAAATTATTGCCATATTTTTGACGTAAGTCAATTATTTTTTGAATAAATTTATAATTTTATGTGATTTCGTAACAAGTTTGTATTATTTGCTATACTTATGCTACTTAAACCTTACAAAAATACTCAATAATTTACTAAAAGTTACTTTTTTATCTACTATATGATACTATTCTTCTTTAAAAATATGGAGATAAATATGAGAAATTTTATTAATTATGACGAGTCTTTAAGCATCCTATCTAGTATAGATTTTAAAGGTAGAACTAAGGAAAAGCTTTTTTTAACGAATTCTATCGGAAGAACGCTAGCTACGGACATTATAGCGAATGAGCATTCACCAAAATACAAAACTTCAGGTATGGATGGTTATGCGATTATTGCAAATGACCAAAACCTAAAAAAATTAACTATTATAGATAAAAATCCAGCTGGAGAAGTAGTAGAATCTTCTGTGACATCTGGAGTATGTATTAAGACATTTACTGGCTCACTTATGCCTGAAGGAAGTGATACTTTAATACCGATTGAAAACGTGACAGTAGAAGGTAATGAAATTATTATTAATAAGGAAGTACCTTTTAAATTTGCAGTTAGAGATATTGGAGAGAATTATAAGAAAGATGAAGTCCTTATTAAAAAAGGAACAAAAATCGGTTTTGCTGAAATTGGTGTTTTAGCATCATTAAATATATCACAAGTAGAAGTATATGCTAAACCTATAGTTGCAATTGCAAGTACAGGAAGTGAAATTCTTGATTTAGGAGAAGAACAAACTAATGATGCACAAATAAGAAGTTCAAATCATCTTACTGTAGAAGCCTTAGCTAAAACAGCAGGAGCTCAAACAATTCAAATGGGTGTTGTAAAAGATGATATGGATTCAATTACAGAATTACTAGAGTCTGCTTTAGAAAAAGCTGATATTGTTGTAACTACTGGTGGAGTATCTGTTGGTGATTATGATTTTGTTCAAGATGTAGTAAAAGAGAAGCTTGGAGCAGAAGTATTATTTCATGGTGTTAAAATTAAACCTGGTATGCATATTTTAGTTGCAAAGAAAGATAAGAAGTTAGTTATCTCTTTACCTGGTTTTGCTTACTCTTCTACTGTATGTGCTATTTTATATCTTTTACCTATGATATATAAGTTTGAGAACTCTCAAAAAGAGCTTCCTATTGTAAAAGCAGAAATAACTCAAGACTTCCCACATAAAATGCCAAAAACTATATTTACTGCTTGTAATGTATTTTATGAAGATGAGAAGTATAAAATTAACTTTGATGGTAAAAAACAAGGTACAAGTGCTATTTTGACAAATATGCTAGGTTCTCCTGCTCTTTTAATCCAAAAAGAAGATGGAAAAGATTTAAAACAAGGTAACACTGTAGATATATTATTATTAAATGAGTTAAACTAAATGATAAGCACACAACGGGTCTATATCTTATTAGCACTGTGTGTGCTTTTTTGGTCTGGTAACTTTATTGTAGGAAGATATGTAAATGAATCAATAGAAGCTATTGAATTATCTTTTTTTAGATGGTTCTTTACATTAATCTTTTTACTACCTTCTTTATTCTTTATAAATATACAAAGAATTAAACAAGCTATAAAAGAAAATTTCAAAATACTTATAGTACTTTCTTTTTTAGGTATTACTTTATTTAATACTATTGTTTATCTTGCATTAAATACTACAACAGCAACTAATGCACTTCTTATAAACTCGATTACACCTATTTTAATACTTATATTGTCTTACTTTATATTAAAAGCAAAGATTACAAAGCTTCAAACAACAGGAATTATACTTTCTACAGTTGGGGTTATATTTTTAGTATTAAAAGGTGATTTTTCTAATCTATTATATATTGTATTACAAGAAGGTGATTTATTGATATTAATTAGTTCATTAACTTGGGCTACTTATTCTGTACTTTTAAAGTTTAAGCCAAAAGGGTTAACACACTTAGAACTTTTTGTAACTTTAGTATTTATAGGATTTATTCTTATTCTTCCTTTTTATTTTTATCAAGGATATACTATTGAAAGAGAAGTTACGTTATTGAAAGAGCAATGGCACATCTTTTTATATGTATCAATTTTTCCATCAATTTTATCTTTTTATTTTTGGCATATTGGAGTTGATACGATAAGTGCTTCAAAAACTGGACAGTTTGCACATCTTATGCCAATATTTGGTTCTATCTTAGCTTTTATCTTTTTAGGAGAGAAGTTAGCTACATATCATATAGCAGGTGCAGTTATGATTGCTCTTGGTATTTATCTAAGTCTATTTTTAAAAACAAATAGAATTAAGTCACCAAATGAATAAAAACCTTTTTTATCTATTAATACTTTTATCCATGATATTTTGGGGTTCATCATGGATAAATACTAAAGTTTTAACACTTTATGTAAACCAATATGAAATTGTATTTTTAAGAGTATTTCTTTCTGGGGTATTTATGCTTCCCCTACTTCTATTTTTGAAAGTAAATTTTAGAATTGATTTTAAAACAATTATTTTAGTACTTTTAGCTTCTTCTGTAATGATATTTTATTCTATCTCTTTATTTTTTGGAGTAAACTATGGAACAGCAGGATTAGGTGGAGCATTAGTAACTACACTAATTCCAATAAATACTTTTGTAATCCTAGCACTGCTTCATAAGAAAACTATCTCTGTAAAACACTCATTTGCTCTTATCTTAGGAGCATTTGGTGTTTTAACTATGCTAAATATTTGGTACTTTGATTTAAACCAAATATTCTCACAACATAATATATACTTTCTTATAGCATCTGTTCTTTGGCCTATACTTACAATTATAACAGCAAGAGCTACTAATACAACTCCACTAATCTTTAACTTCTATATATATGTATGTTGTAGTGTTATTAGTGCCTTTGCAGTTGATTTTAATCATTTAGCTAGAGTTGTGGAGTATGATTATATCTTCTGGATAAATATCCTATGTCTTACAGCTTTAAGTAGTGCCTTTGCTACAACTACATATTTTATTGGTTCTGAAAAATTAGGAGTAAATAAAGTAAGCTCTTTTGTGTTTTTAGTTCCAAGTTCAGCTTTAGCATTAAGTGCTATTTTCTTAGATGAAAAAATAGATTTTAATACCCTACTTGGAACTGTTTGTGCAGTAGTTGCTATTTATATATTAAATGATATAAAACTAAGAAGATTATTCACCCAATAGTTTTTGGGTGTCTATCTTCTTTTTAGCTTTTACACCTAGTTCAATAAACTCTTCACTTCGTCTTAAAAGATTTCCTCTTCCTAAACTTAGCTTTTTCATAGCTTCATCATATGATTTTTGAGTTCTACCTAAGTGAGTACCAATATTTTCAATATCAGTTACAAAACTTGCAAACTTGTCATAAAGGTCAGCTGCTTTTTTAGAGATAAGAAGAGCATTTTCATTTTGGTGTTCATATCTCCAAATATTCTCTATAGTTCTAAGTGTCGCAAATAAAGTTGAAGGTGATACAAGTATAATATTGTTTTCAAATGCTGTTTTAAATAGGTTGTTATCCTTTGAAGCTGCAAGCATAAATGCTCCTTCAATAGGAATAAATAGAATAACAAAATCTAAAGTCTTTACTTCATCTATATTTTCATAACTTTTTGCACCAAGACCTTTGATATGAGCATAAAGTGATTTTATAAGCTCTTTTGTTGCATTTTCTCTTTGCTCATCAGTTTCAGACTCTGTATAGTTTACATATGAAGTTAATGAAACCTTTGAATCAATAACAATATCTTTGTTTTGAGGAAGATGAACAATAACGTCTGGTCTTAGTCTTTTTCCATTTTCATCTGTGTATGAGCCTTGAGTTGAGTACTCAATACCTTCTCTAAGACCTGTTTGCTCTAAAATCTTAGATAAAATAAGCTCTCCCCAGTCACCTTGAGTTTTGTTTTCACCTTTAAGGGCTTTTGTAAGATTTAAAGCATCTTGTGAGATTTGATTGTTTAGCTCTTTTAGGTTTTTAATCTCAGAAAGAAGATTTACTCTTTGTTTTGTCTCTTCGTTATGAATATCATTTACTCTTTTTCCAAAACTATTTAACTGATCTTTAAAAGGAGTAAGAAGTTGATTTAAGTTGCTTGAAGATTTTTTATTGTTTTCTTCAAAAAGTTTATTTGCTAAGTTTTCAAACTCTACTTTTAATCTATCTTTTGAAGTTTCTAAAAGCTCTATTTTTTCTTTTAGATTTTCTTCTTTGATTTTAAACTCATTTTCGTACTGTTCTTTTTTGTCTTCAATTAAATCCTCTAAAGCTTCAATCTTAGTTTCGTAAGATTTTCTTTCAAGAGTAACTTTTTCTTGGAAACTTCTTTCTTGATTTTTAACTGATTCTTCAAGGTTTTTGATATTATCTTTTAAACTTACAATAATATTTTCATAAGAACCTTTTACTAACTCTAACTCCCTAGTAGCAAGGTTTATTTTCTGTTTTGAAATAAACCACACTACTAAAGAAGCTATTAGTAAACCTGCTACAAAAGTCGAACTTGCGATTAAGATTAGATTTTCCATACTACTTATTAAATACGCTATCTTTTAAAGCTTCTTCGCTATTTTCATGTACATCATAACCTAACTCTTTAAATCTCTCCACTAATGGTGGATGAGAATAGTAAAAGAAGATATATAATGGATGAGAAAGTGGAAATGATTTGTTTTCATTTGCTAATTTTAATAAAGCACTTACTAAATCTTTCTTACTTTGTAAGTTTGAACCAAACTCATCTGCTGCATACTCATTGTGTCTACTGATTAAAGAGATTAAAGGCATTAAGAAGAAAGATAAAATAGGAGAGAATATTAAAAACAGAGCAATAATCGCATATGGCTCGTTGTTAATAGACAGTCCTAAAAACATCTCTTCACTTAAGTTTCCAAAGATAGCAAAGAATACAAACATAACAACACCCATGATACCAATGTTTTTTAAAATATCACCATTTTTAAAATGTCCTAATTCGTGTCCTAAAACTGCCAATAGTTCATCATGGCTTAGCTTCTCAACTAAAGTATCAAATAGTACAACTCTTTTTGTACTTCCTAATCCTCCAAAATATGCATTTAGTCTGTTGTCTCTTTTACTAGCATCTACAGAAAATACACCTGAACTTTTGAAACCTACTTGGTCTAAAAGATTTTCAATCTTTGCTTCTAACTCTTTATCTTTTAAAGACTCAAACTTATCAAACATCTTATCTCTAATAACTGGATAAAGCATATTTATAAGAATAATAACAGCAAAAATAAATGCAAATCCCCAAATCCACCAAGTCTCAAAAGTACTAATAATCCAAGAAATACCTGCAATAACAGCTGAACCAAATACTAAGAATAAAACTCCTGTTTTGATAGTATCTTTTATAAATAGTGCTGGTGTCATGTTTGAGAAACCATATTTTTTATCTAGTTTAAAAGTTGAATATAAATCAAAAGGTAAGCCTAAAGCCCAATTGATAATGATAAATAAGTCAACAAAAATAATCGCTTTTAGCCAGTAAGAGTCTGTAGTAATAACTGAATCTAAAGTAGAAAGACCAAAGCCAATCCAAAAAATAAATAGAATAAAACTATAAAAAGAAGAAACAATAGCTAACTTCTCTTTTTCTATTGAATAGTTTGCAGCCTCAACGTACTTTGCATTGTCTAAAATAATTGGTTCTAATGATTTAGCTTTCTTTACATACCCTATTTGCATAAATGAAGTATAGATTGTAAAGAAGAAGTATAGACAATAACCTATAACAAAAATCTCTAACACTAAAATATCCTTTATAAGTAAAATTTATTTTCAAAGGAGATATTTTATCCTTTTTGTGCTTGAGATTTATTAAGGGAAACTTTTAAACTATTTAAATGATGAGAAAAGTTCTAAAGTCTCTTTTGGTATTTTTGTTGGTTTGTAGTTTTTTAGGTATGCAAGTTTTACTTTAGCTGTAAATAAAAGCTCCTCACCTCTAAATATCTCATGGAAAATTTCTAAAGAAGCACTCTTTTGAGAAACTACCTTTGATGTTACTTCTAACTCGTCTGCAAAAGTTGCGGATTTGATATAGTCTGCTTCTACTTTTTTTACTACAAAAAATTCATCGCCATTGTGTGGAGATAATCCTCTTTCAAAAAAGATATTGCTTCTTGCTCTTTCACAAAACTTTAAATAATTTGCATAGTAAACTACACCACCAATGTCTGTGTCTTCATAATAGACTCTTATTTTCATACAATAACCTTATATTTATACAGTGATTAATTTCATATTAAATTATGCAACATTTATATAAGTTATAAATAAAAAAAGCCCAGTCAAATGACTGAGCTTAAATAACTAAACAAGTAAAAACTTACTTTTATTAACATTCAATTCCTGTATACATATCAAAATCCTTAATTATCTTATTAAATCTAAATAGATTTACTTAGTGCCGCGATAATCTATATTAAATTAATTATAGCACAATACTTTTAACTATTTATTAATTATGTATTATAAAAAGTCAATCTTTATTAAAAGTAATTACAAAAAGTAACCCAGGTAACTGCCACCCATTTATATTAATTGAAAAATTATCATCTTCATTAACAATATCAACTTGCTTTGTCTCTGAAGGTATTAATGTTTCTTGTGTATATACATTATTTACTTTTAAATTATCTGGTAAATTGAATGTATAGTTTGAACAATAAGTAGCATCTGTAACAACTAAGGCTATAGAATCATCTTTTGGTTCAACTCTTTGAGTAAAAACTTTTATTTTAGTAAATTCATTTTCTAAAGGAATTTTACAATTAAAATAAAAATGATATATTCTACTTTCTTTGTTATAAGCATTATCAAACTTTCCATTTTCTAACTTATATGTTTTAATATTATCTTTATTTATTGAATGTAAATCTTGTCCTTCAACCTGTATATTTAAAATGAAATTATCTAACATTTTTTCTAAATCTGATTCGTCTATTTTAATACTATATCTAAACTGAAAATTATAAAAATCATTTTCTTTATCTTTCTTCTTAATCTGTATTAGTTTATGAATTCTAAAATTTTGAGTACGACTAATTACAATATATTTATTATCACTAGTATAATTAGATAAAATCCAATTTTCATTAACTATAGATTTATGTGGAATTGTTAAGATATTATCTAATTTTTTTATTGAATTAAATAGTGACTCTTGATTACTAACAATATCAACTCCATGAATTGCTTCAGTAATTTCATCTTTTAATGTTATTAGTTCTTTTTTATCTAATCTTTTTATGTAAGATTTATGTGCCATGAAGTTTGAAATAGAATTCAAAATATAGTTTCTAACCATCTTAATAGTAAAAAGTAAACTAAAAAATAGTCCTACATCTATACCAATTAGTAGATTCTTAATATCAGAGACTAGTAGTCCAAAAATGATTTGATGTGACTCTGAATATTTATTTAATTCTCCAATAATGAAAAGTATAATTAATGCAGCTAATATTGTAACAACTGTCTTCAATGTATGTTTCCTTTTAAACTTTGATATTCTAAAATAATATATTATAGAATATTATTTTATAGAGAATTCTTTAAAACTATATTTAAAATCAAAATATGTTAAAATTACAGATTAAATAAATATATTTTCAAGGAGACATGTGCCTATTTTTGCTTTACAATCCTTAGCTGGTGGATTTCTAGATGAGGATTTAGAACATTTTAACAAACATTTTGATGACTGGTGTATTCAGTTTGAAACATACGAAGAGGCTAAAGATATAGTTGAAACTTTAGAAAATGATGAAGCTATAGATATAGTTGAAATTACACCACTTACATACCCAAAATACTTTTTTAATAACCTACAAGGAATCATCCACGCAACAAGACAAATAGAAGATGATATTATCTGCGTAGTTGAGCCTACTATGGGTGCTAGTTTTAGAATTGCAATCTGTAATCTAAAAACAAAAAACGTAAGACTTACAAAAACTCGATATAAAAACATACCAAGTATTGAAGCTGCTTTTGTTAACTTTAACGATTAGTATCTACCTCTTCTAAAAGTTTTGGCATAACCTGCCCTATTTCATGAAACCTATAATCAAGACTTTTTACAACTATGTTGTACAAGTCATGGTTTCTATACTTTTCATGCCACTTTGTTTCTTTATCTTCATACAAATTAAAATACTCAAACCTTAATTTATATGCTTCTTTTTCTAATTTTTCTTTCATTTATGTAAATCTTTTTTTAAATTATATATTTTCCACTTTAAATTTACATTTTTGTAAAATAACAAATTTATAATTAATTTAATTAAAGATAGAATATATATTAGCTTGGATATAATCACGGACTAATTAAAGGATAGCTGTATTGGATAGTACTAAAAAAATTACCAAACTTACCTTAGAAGCCTTGAAAGATAAAGGATTATCACCTACTCCTAAAAACTATGAAGAAGAGTTTTTAAATCAAGCTAATAGTGTAGATAAAGAACTATACGAGAAACTAATCCAAGAAAATGTACTTTCACAAATAAAATATTTTGTTGAAAACCTATCAGAAATAATATCTCCTTCTATTGATTTTAACAATGATGAAAAAATAAACTCATTTTTGAAAAAAGTTAATAAAAACCCAATAGAGCTACTAAATAAAGCTTCTATTGAAGAGTTAAAAGAGATTACAAAAGGTAGAATTGAAGCAGATAGAAAAGTTTTAAAAAATAAAACAGACGATATTATCAAACTTAGTAATCTAATGGAAAAGTATTTTGATAAAACTATCTTAGAAAGCACAAACTCAAGTGAAAAATTTGATGTTATAAAAACTGAACTAAAAGATTTAAACATCTCAAATGCTTCATATAGAGAGTTAGGACAACTTCAATCAAAACTTATTGATACAATTTATAGTATTGAACACTCTATGCAAAACAATAGAGTTGAACTAAATGAAAGTAAAGAGCAGTTTGATTCACTAAATAAAAAGATTGAAGAGCTACAAAAAGAACTAGCAGTTGTAAAACAAGAAAAATCTACTGACTTCTTAACTTCTGTGTTAAATAGAAGAGCTTACGAAGAAGAAGTTAAAAAAATAGAGAAAAAGCATGAAGCTTTTGACTCAAACTATGCAATTGTTTTTTATGATATTGACCACTTCAAACAAATCAATGATACCTATGGTCACACTTGTGGAGATACAGTTTTAAAAACTTTTGGACAAATACTAAAAAGCCTTACAAGAAAAGAAGATGTAATAGCAAGATATGGTGGTGAAGAGTTCTTAGCTTTAATCAACTATGAAGAAGAAAAAGAACTATATAAATACATCAAAAGAGTAAAAAACCTAATTAGTACTACAAAGTTTAAATATAAAGATATAGGTATTCATGTTGAATTTAGTGCGGGTGTTAGTTTTAGAAGAAACTACAAAAACTATACTGATGCAAAGAAAAAGTCAGATGATTTACTTTATCAAGCAAAAAAAGAAGGTAGAAACAAAGTTATATTTGATAACGGCGTAGTTCTTTAAGAAACTACCACCTCTTTTTCCTCTTTCTTCTCTACAGTTTCAATTTTCTTTTTATTTTTAGAATCATAAAGAAAAGTATGCCATAAAGCAAAACCACAAAAAGCAGATCCAGCTATGATATGAGCTTTTTTAGCAGTTTTATTTTTCATAAATAAAGATGTAGCTACTGTAATACCTAATGTTGCTGTCATTCCTATTTTTGCAGCTTCTCTTTGAACTTCTTTATCAAATTTCATTTTTAGTTTTCCTTGCCCTACGTTTACTTATTTTCTTTGAAGTTTTATCCAAAGTTTTAACAGTAATTGCAGCAGTTAGTAAAGTTGCTAAAGGTAATAATAAAGGCAAATTATGCTCCTTGATAATAATTATCAATAATTTTATCCACTCTAAGTTTAAACAAAACTGATAATTGTTATCAAATTAATACCATTAACAATATTTTTATTTATAATGATGCTTTATTTTTACTTAATATATAATTATTTAAACAACTACACTTATCATGAAGTCCACTATTTTAAGTACCTTTAAAGGGAACTAATATTACTATTCAGCCTTAACTTTTGATATCAATTATCATAATTATACCCATTGAAGGACAGATATGGAAAATGCATTTATTATTATAATCGCTCTACTTGCAGCATTTTATTTATACAAAAAAATATTTAAAAACAACGGTTGCAACTGTGGTACAAAAGGTTGTGGCACAAAAAAAGATACAGAAAACTAATATGAATTTAGAAAAAAACACTTTAGCTATTTTAAAAAAAGGTCAAAAAGCAAAGATAAAAAAACTTAATGCAAAAGGAAAACTTCTACATAAACTTTTAGATATGGGTTTTGTATCAAATGCTCAAATTGAAGTTATAAGAGAAGCTCCCCTTTTTGACCCAATGCAATTAAAACTACATAACTATAATCTTACTATTAGAAGAAGTGAAGCAAGTCTTATAGAAATAGAGGAACATTCATAATGAATAATATAAAAGTTGCCCTAGCAGGACAACCAAATTGTGGAAAATCTACTATTTTTAACCTTGTTAGTGGGATAGAACAACACATTGCAAATTACCCTGGAGTAACTGTTGATAAAAAGGTGGGTTACTTTAAATATGATAACCACAAAATAGAGATGGTAGACTTACCAGGAACTTACTCTTTTAGCTCTTATTCTTTAGAAGAAAGAGTTGCAAAAGACTTCATACTTGATGAAAGCCCTGATGTTATTGTAAACGTAATAGATGCTTCAAATATAAAAAGAAATCTTTATCTTACTTTCCAACTACTTGAAATAGGTATTCCTGTAGTAGTTGTTTTAAATATGATGGATGTTGCAAAAAGAAGAGATATAGAAATAGACTCAAAAAAGATATCTCAAATGCTAAACTGTCCAGTTGTAGAAGCAAGTGGAGCAAAAGGTCTTGGTGGCAAAGATATTATGAAAAACATTGTTGCTACAGCAAAAAATAAAAACAGCTACCAAGAGTTTAAAATCAACTATGATGAGTTAGAACACCATATAAATAGTCTTGAAGAAAAAATCTCTAAAATAGCTTTAATACAAAACAAAAGATGGCTAGCAATAAAGATTTTAGAAAGTGACTCTACTATTATTCAAAGAGTAAAAAAGTATGAGCCAAGTATTGAAGAGTTTGCAAAAAAGGAAGAAGATATTTTCCATGAAAGATATGATAAAGATGCAGTCTCTTTTTTAGCCTCATATAGATATGACTCTGCAGATATTATTTACCACAAAGCACTAAAAGAGAAAAACAAAGATAAACAAACTCTTACTCAAAAAGTAGATAAAATTATTTTAAATAGATTTCTAGCAATCCCTATTTTACTATTTTTTATGTTTATGGTTTACCAAATCTCTATTGTATGGGGATATAAACTTACAGATTATACGTGGCCTATTTTAGCTGCATTTAAAAACATAGTAATAGATATACTTCCACAAGCTAACTTTACAGATGTACCTATGATTACAGATTTTGGTATTTGGATGGTAAATAGTGCAAATGCCCTAATGAACTATCTTCCTATATTTTTTATTCTTTTTGCTTTAATTGCTATTATGGAAGATGTTGGATATATGCCTCGTATGGCTTTTATCCTAGATAGAGTCTTTAAAAAGTTTGGTTTACATGGACAATCAACTCTTCCACTTGTTTTAGGTGGGGCTATGGTTGGTGGTTGTGCTGTTCCTGGGGTAATGTCAACAAAAGGTATTGCCGATGATAGAGCAAGAATGGCAACTATCTTTTCTGTACCCTACATGAACTGCTTAGCAAAGGTTCCTTTCTATACTCTTATTTTAGGAGCATTTTTCAAACCAGATATGGCTATTATGATGTTTTTTATCTCTACTATTACCTTATTTATAGCTATGATTGTCGCAAAACTAATTACAAGTACTATTTTAAAGACAAGGGAAACAGCACCATTTTTAATGGAGTTACCTCCTTATCATATCCCTACTTTCAAAGGAGTGATAATAAGAGCTTCTCAAAGGGTTTGGGTATATATTAAAAAAGTTGTAACTATTGTTTTAGCAGTTGCGGTTATACTTTTTGCAATGCTTCAATTCCCTGGTTTAAGTGATGAGTCAAAAATAAAATTTGAAGATAAATCAAGCAAGGCTTTAAGCTTTTTTGATACAAAAGTTAAAGCTTCTATTTATTATGAAGAGTTTGATACTAAAGAAGAAGTATCTGCTTTACTAAACTATTATGATGAATATAGAACAAAAAGAATGACAGCCACTTCAAAAGATGCAGCTAAAAGAGTTGATGAAAGATTTTTACTTAAGAACAAAACTTTTTATAAATATATAAAACCAAAAAGAGATAAAGAAGCTAGAAAAATAAACAAAGAGCTTAGAAAACTATCAAGTAAAAGAAAAGCTATTTTAAGACAAATAAAAAATGAAAAAGTAGAAAACTCTATTCTTGGTATGACTGGACGAGCTATGGAACCTGTTACTCAATATGCAGGTTTTGACTGGAAGATAAATGTTGCTTTTTTAAGTTCATTTGCTGCAAGAGAGAGTGCTGTTGCAACTCTTGGGTCTTTATATGAAAACAATAAAGCTGACAATATGAGAGCAGAAGAAGCTATGGCTTTAAATAGTGGATACACACCTTTACATGCTACGGCTATTATTATCTTTATGCTTTTAACACCACCTTGTATTGCAACAATGATTGTAGTTAAGATGCAAACAAACAGTTACAAGTGGATGATGTTTGCAATTTTCTTTCCTATTGGTCTAGGAATTGTTTTATCATCATTGGTATTTACTTTAGGGAATATCTTCTCTTGGAGTGGTTTTGAGGCTATGACATACTTCTATGTAAGTGTTGTTTTATTAACTATTGCTATTGCCCTATTTCCTCAAAAAAACATCAACTGGAATGGTGGAATTAAATTAAAAAATAAAAAGGAGTTATAATGAAAAAATCGTTATTTGTTTTAGCATTACTTGCTAATTCTTTATTTGCCCATACAGCTTTAATGAGTTGTTTTAACAATGGAGATAATACTATTACTTGTGAAGGTGGTTTTAGTGATGGAAGTAGCGCAAGTGGTGTAAAGTTTTTTGTTTTACAAAATGATAAAAAGATACTTGATACAAGAATGAATGAAGATAGTGAAGTTACTTTCAATATTCCAAGTGGTTCGTATAGTGCAGTATTTGATGCAGGAGATGGGCATCAGATTCATGTAAAAGATGATGATATCACTGAATAAATTTATAGGGAAAACTCCCTATAAATTACTATCCCATTGGATATAAAATATCTTTTTGTATCTCTTCAATTTTCCCCATTAACTCATTGTCAATTTTAAAATCAAAGGCAGCAAATGAATCATCAAGCTGAGATAATACTCTTGCTCCAATAATAGTTGATGCAACAAAATCAAAGTGCATAGAATAAGCAACTGCTAGTGTTACAGGAGAAACTCCATACTCATCTGCAAGCTTCATATATCTACTTGTAGCTTCTAATGTTTTATCATTTACAAATCTATTTGCCATAGCTTGTACTCTTTTGCTTTTGTTTTTCATGTAAATACCAAATCTTGAGTCTTCTGGATAGAAACCTCCATTGTATTTACCACTTAAAACACCTCCCCCAATTGGTGAATATGGAAGTAGTGAGATATTTTCTCTTCTACAAACATTTGCTAGTTCATCATGAAATCTTGGATTTAAAAGTGAAAAGTTATTTTGAATAGATTCAAATCTAGCTAGTTTTTCATATTTTGAAACTTCATTTGCTTTTGTTAAACCATAAGCTGTATCATTTGAAGTTCCTACGTATCTTACTTTTCCTTCCTTTACAAGCTCATCAAAAGCTTTCATACTCTCTTCAACTGGTACAACAGTATCAGGCCAATGCATTTGATAAAGGTCTATATAATCTGTTTGAAGCTTTTTAAGACTTTTTTCAACTGCTCTTTTAATATGAAATGAATCAATAGCAGTTAGACCATGTCTAATAGGTGGCACAAACCATCCTGATGCAGCTCCAGCTACTTTTGTAGCTAAAATAACTGATTCTCTAGGTTTTGTTTTTAACCACTCCCCTACTATCTCTTCTGTAATACCTGCTGTCTCTGCTTTTGGTGGTACTGGATAAAGTTCAGCTGTATCTAAAAAATTTATTCCTCTATCATATGCTTTATCCATAATTTTAAAAGCTTCTTCTTTTGTTGTAGTAGAACCAAAAGTCATAGTTCCTAAACAAATTGGTGTAACTCTTAAACCACTTCTTCCTATATATCTATATTCCATTATTTTCCTTTCAAAAAGAAGATTACTCCATTATACAAATCTCTTTTTTAAACATATGTTTAATAGTCTCTTTTGCTACTAAAAATACCACAAAAGTTGTAATAAAAGCTAAAATATAAGATATGAAAGCATAAAACCAGTAAGAAGTTAAATCATACATAAGTAAACTAGCTAGTGTAACAGCCGCCATAGGAAAGGTAAATGCCCACCATGAAATAAAAAACTTGATATTTATATAGTTTTTGTACATCACAAATACTAAGATAGTAAAAAACATAGCCAAACTATAAAGAATATGTGCAAAAAAGTCTAAAGATGAAGTTAGTTTGATATATGAAATAAATCCTATTGCAGGTGGCGCAATAAGAATAAATAGTGTTGGCATAAACTTTGGGGCAAACTGTTTATGAAAGATAATTCTATTTAAAATAATTGCAAATAAAACAATCCAAAAGAAAATACCAATAGAGAAGTAAAAATATAAAATAGAGTCATTTACAAACCCTTTTCCTGCAATTGGAACAATGATATTACCAACAATAGGAATAAACCAAGCAGGATTTGAGTGTTGTATTTCAAGATTATTGTTTATCCAAAACTTAATCGTATAAAAAGTAAAAAAGATATGAACAACAGCCCCAAAAATAAAGAAGATATGAGAAACTTCTGAAATAGAATTTTTATATAAAAGTGATAATAGAAGCATTGAAATAGAAAATGCAGCAAAAAAGTTCACTCTTATAGGATGTGATAACTCTTTTTTTACTTCTTCTTTATACTTTATAAACTTCTTTGTATAAAAAAACAAGATTATAAAAAATAAAACCGTAGAAATAAGAGTAAAAACAGTTGAAATAAAAGAAGGGAAAAATAAAACCTCTTCAAGTCTTTCAAAAACTAATGATAATCCAGAAAAGCCCATCACAACAGCAAACATCATAATTGGAAAAAATTGAAGTCTATTTGAGGGGATATGCTTGATAGTTTCAGATTGGTTCATGTAAAATACCTTTTTTAAAAATAAGCATATAATGGTCTGATCAAGAAGGAGAAGAATGGCTAATAAAAAACCAATCATAGATTTAAAAACTAAAGGTATTGAGTATGAACAAAATAATCAAACAATAAAACTAGTAGCTTTCAATAAAAAAAACATGACTATTGATATAACCATTTGGGAAGACGGTAAATATATCAAAGATAGCAATATTGTTTTTGCACACTTACCTAAAAGTATTAAATCAAAAATCAAACCATTATAATATCAAATTATAAATCAAATAAGTTAAAAGTATTATTAATTAAAGTTATTATAGTACTATAATCTAAACTTATATATTGAACTTGAATGTCTCTAAATAAGAGATAGAGTATCTACTTTGTTCATATTCTGTATTTGTTAAGATAGAGTGAATTAGTTTAATTGTTCCACCATGGGAACACACTAAGATATCGTTATTTTTAGGAAGTTTATTTAAAAATGAGTTTACTCTTTGTTTATACTCTTCTATTGATTCTTGGGCAATAAATTCATGCCAAGACTCAAAAGAAGATAAATATTTTTCATCATAGATAGGCATTTTTGAAATCTCATCAAAAGATTTCCCCTCAAACTCATCTTTAAACCTTACTTCTCTTAATCTTTCATCTTTTTTATATGAAAAGCCTAGTAAATCAAGTGTTTGAGTACATCTTTTTAAATCAGAAGAGTAGACTAAATCATATTTTTGTTTTTGTATAGTTTCAATCTGTTTGAAATCTACTAGTGTTGTATCAATCTCTAAATCAATATGTCCGTTGTAACACTTTTGATTTTTTAAAGCTAGTGGAGCATGTCTTAGAAAAGTTATTGTAGCCATTGATTCTCTTTTAGTCTAACCAAAGTAGACAAACAGTTATAAAAAGAACTATCTCAGTCAGTTCTAAATTAAAACCTAAAGTATCTCCATTTAAAAAGCCAAGATTCTTTTCTAAAAATAGTGAGAATAAAAAAGTAAAAACTAAAGCTATAAAAAACAGTGTAAAGGCTTTAAAACCAATAAAAACTAAACATACTATAAAATAAAGTGCAAAGGCTGTTTTAAAGCTAGTAAATGAACTTTTCATTAAACCTACAAAAGAGGATTTAAACTCATTTGTTTTTGTCATAAACTGTACTGATACTCTACTTATAATAGCTATTGCAATTATCTCTAAGTACATTTGATTTAAAAAAAGCATCACTAAGGCTGCTACTTTAATACAAACAAAACCTAAAGCATATAAAAAGCCCATAGCTCCAATTGTAGGCTCTTTTATAACTTCATAGGCATCTTTCCCACTATGTTTGGCATATAAAGCATCTACTACATCTAAAATAGCTTCTGTATGAATAAAACCATAAAACATCATATATAAAAAAGCACAAATGATTGCCCCAAGATAAGACAAATCTTCTAAAAGATAAAAAGCTATACAAGCCCCAAAAGATAAAACAGCTCCCACAAAAGGAAGAAAAAACATTAAATAGTTGATAATCTCTTTTTTTGATAAATCTACATTATTATCAAACTTTATTGGTATTATTGAAAAGTAACTAAAGGCAAACTTTAGTCCTAATATCAAATCTTTATTCATTTAATCTCTTTCTTCTATTTCATCTTTAATTTTTTGCACATCAAGTCTACTCTCTAAAGAGCTAATAAAACTATCTATATGCTTTTTTTTATAGGCTTTAAAGTCAAACTCTTTATAATCATGATGTAAATCTTTGAAAAGATAAGTTCTAAATTCATCTGAATCAAAAACTGCATGTACAAAAGTTCCATAGATATTTTTATTTTTATAAAAAAGTGGATATTTTTTGCTTTTCCCATGGTGTATTTCAAAACCTTCAAGCTTCACACCAAAGATTTCATAGTTTCCTTTTTCTAATGTTTTCTCTTTTTCAAAAACTATTTCATCATCAATAAAGCCAAAGCCTTCTTCTTTAGAAGCTTCACTATTTTCTAAAGCATAACAATCATCAAGGACTTCAAACATCATCTCATAACCACCACAGATACCTAAAAGCTTACCTTTATATGCTTTTATTCTATCAAATAAGCCATTTTCTTTTAGCCATTTTAAATCTTTGATTACAAGTTTAGAACCAGGCATTATGACCATATCAAATTTATCTAAAGAGATATTCGTCTCCACAAACTCTAAATTGATTTGCTCATGGGCTATTAAAGGCTCAAAGTCATTGTAGTTACTCATATATGGATAAAAGATAACTGCAATATTTAAAATTGCATTTTTACTATTTTGAGCGTAGTTTTTTAAGCTTTGTGAATCTTCAAAACCTAAATTAAAAGGTGTATAAGGCAATACCCCTAAAACAGGTATTTTAAAATCATCTTCAATGATTCTAACACCTTCGTCAAAAAGAGTTAAATCTCCTCTAAATTTGTTTACTATTACTCCTATTACATTCTTACGAAGTTTTTTAGGCAATAAATGGTAAACCCCATAAATAGAAGCAAAAACTCCACCTTTTTCTATATCTGCAACAAGTATGATTTTTGTATTAAACTCATCAGCCATGTAGATATTTGAAAGGTCTTTATCCATAAGATTAAGCTCTACTGGACTTCCTGCACCTTCACAAACTACACAATCATACTTTTCATTAAGATAGTTAAAACATCTATTTACAGCTGGTTTAAGTAGGTCTAAATCTCTGTAATACTCTCTTACATCTTTATTTGTAACAACTTTACCTTCAACTATAAGTGAAGCAGAACTTCCTCGTCCTGATTTCAAAAGTACGGGATTTAGATGATATGAGGTTTCAACTCCTAAAACTTTTGCTTGAAAGTATTGAGCAACTGCTATTTCACTTCCATCATCACAAACAAAAGCATTATTTGAGACATTTTGTGCTTTAAAAGGAGCTACACTATAGCCCATATTTTGTAGAATTTTTGCTATTACAAAAGTGATTGTAGACTTACCTGCATCGCTACTTGTACCAAAGATTGAGATATTTTTCATTTCTTTACTTTAATCTACTTGCTAAGCCAAGCTTTACTTCATAAACTTCATCACAGATTTGAGCTAATTTTTGTCCCACTATTCCTGTCATATCTACAAACTTTCTACTTTCACTATCAAAAGGAATGATTCCAGAGTTTACATCATTTAAAACAAAAACAATATTTGCATCAAGCTTTGAAATCTCTTCTAATTGATTGATTAGATACTCTTCATCTTCTTGAATATTATTAAATAGCCACATAGACATACAATCTACTAAAAAAGTTTCCTCAGATTTTAAACTCTTTGGTAAAACCTTTAGTAAATCCTTTGGTTCTTCTATTATCGTAAACTGCTCTTTTCTTTGAAGCTTATGTTTATCAATTCTTTTATGCATCTCTTTGTCATTGAAACTATTATCATAAGTTGCTAGGTAATATGGTTTTTTAGAACTTATTTCTAAAGTTTTTTGTTCTGCAAGATTTGATTTACCAGACTTTTGTCCACCAAAATAAAGAATTTTCATTTTATTTCATTTATCCTAATAGGCTTTCTATTTTTTTAGTAAGTTCTTCTTTTGAAATACCATTTAAAAGTGCATAAGTTAAAGCAGCTCCTGCTCCAACACCCTCTTTTGCTTCACCATCATCATAAAGCTTTAATGCAGGATGTGAAGAATCTTTGAAATCAAAATCTGCATAATAAGCATTGATTTTTAAATCATTTAATTTTAAAAGCCCTTCTATATCACTTTTTTCATCTTCATAAACCCACTTTGTAGTACAAAGAGCAAGATTAGAAGTTTCTAAATGTCCTTGCATCTGTTTTAAAATAGAGTTTACAATCAATAAAGCACAAGCCATTTGAGTTCCACCTGCTAAGATAACTTTTGCTTGATTATTAAGGCCTAAAATAAACCCAGCAGTAAAAATAAGCATATTATCAGATACTTTTGAAAGTCTTGAAAAGATATCATCACTCTCTTTTATATTTGAAAGAGCACTTTGGATTGTTTTATTTCTAATATCATTAGGAACATCTTTAAAACTACTACTAAACATCTCTTTACAATCATAATCTAAAGCTAAAGCAGTAGCAGCAGCTGTTGTAGTTCCGCTTGGTACAGACTCAGCTAAGATAATATACTCATCTTTACATTCAAAGTTTTGACCAAAATCTAAACCTTTTTTAAATACATCCATTGCATCAATATTTGCAAGAGATGAGATGTCTCCTGAAGCAGAGATACTAAAATTATGTGTTTTAAAATAATCAACTTTAGGAGCAACTTGAATCCCTAAATTTAAGATTTCAATATTTGAAAAAGGTTTTAAAAGATGAGTAGCTCTTGTAAGTAATGCCGGAGTTGGTACGCCTTTAGGAGTTTCTGCAATAGATTCTAAACTTCTAACTTCTCCACATGTTAAAAACTCACTATCCAAGGTAGGAGTTAAATATATTTTTCCTGGAATCCCAGCTTGTGTAATACCCTCTATATCAGCAGTTTTTGTATTACTTACTGCTAATAAAAATGTAGCACTTTTACCTCTTAAAAACTCTATAAAATCATTTGTGCCAACAATATTTTTTATCATAAATACTTCCTATAATTTTTTTATTTCTTTTAAAGTTTTTTTCTTTTCCCAGCCTATTTTTTTAAGTTCTGGTTCATCTAAAAACTCTTTTACATATCCAACTGTTAAATATGCAATCAATTTATAATCATCATTTATATCTAATATTTTCTTAATCTTTTTTGGTTTTAGAATACTAACCCAACCTACTCCAATACCATAAGCTCTAGCCATAAGCCAAAAGTTTTGAATAGCACAAACAACACTGTACTCTCCAACCTTTTTTTGAGTAGTTTGTCCTAAAATATCTTTTTTAGGTTTTTCATATAAAACAGCAATATTCAAATATGATTCTTTTATACCTTCAAGTTTTAGGTTTGGGTATATTTCATTTGTTTTAAAAATCTCTTTTGCTTTTTTATTCTCTTTTTGAAAGTTTTTGTAGATTTTTTCTCTTTTTTTATTATCTTCAATTATTATAAATTTCCATGGTTGAGAAAAACCTACTGAAGGAGCATTATTAGCAGCCTCTAATAATTCATTTAAAATCTTATCATCAATCTTTTTATTTAAAAATCTATTTCCTCTTATGTCTCTTCTTGATGATATAATAGCTTTTAATGAGGAAATAGCCTTTTTATTAAACTTGTTCATTTCTATTATGAAAATCAATAAATAACGTCATGTACTTATCAACCTTCTCTTTTTTGTGTTCCAAAATCGTTTCACCTTTGTAGTTTAGATTTTCAAAGGTATATATATCATTTTTTTCTTTTATTTTATCTGTAGTCATTCCAATTTTTGGTCTCATGTAAACAGTTGTAAATGGAACTTTTCTTTTATGTAAAGGTCTTATAATAAAACTACTATCACCTACACAAAGTGGTTTTTTAACCTTTGCAGAGGCATGAGAGAAAGAAGTAACCCCAGGAATAACCTCACTGTTTTCATAAACTTCTTTATGTTGTTCTTTTATAATATCCAGTAAATAGTATACAGTACTATAAACAGCACTATCTCCTAAAGTTACAAAAGACAAGCTATCATATTTTTTAAAAGAGTCTTCGATTATATCAACTTGTCTTTGCCAATCATTAGTTTTAAACTTCATTGGAGTATACATTGGAATAATATCTTTTTCAAAACCATACTCATCCATAAGTTTTTTAACTATTTTATAAGTCATTGACCTAGTAAAACTATTATCTGCACTTTTTGTAGGAATACAAATTGCATCACATGTTTGTAAAGCTTTTAAGGCCTTTAAAGTGATTAGTTCATAATCACCAGGGCCTAAAGATACCATATATAACTTCATATATTTTCCTAATATGTCATTGTTTTATGACTAATACCAAGCATCTTAAATGACTCTTTGATATTTTTTATAAAAATCTCTTGTGTTTGAGGTAACTCTAAAAGATTAAAGTTCTCACTTTGTGTTAAAGAAGGAGCAATAAAAGACTCAAATTCATCACTTAAATCATCTTTTATCTCAAACATATCTTTAATATAATGATTTCCACTAACTAAAAGTAAAGGAACAACTTGAACCTTTTTAAAGCCTTTTGCTTTAATCTTTTGTTTTATTGCATCATTAATTGCAAAATATGGGAAAGCTCCCTCTAAAGAACAGGCAAAATTTCTTTCGTCAATCATTTCAAGTAAATCACTTGTATAAGAAATAGAATCAATTCCAACTGTATTTAATTTTGGTGTTCCATGAATAATATATAAGTTTGCAGTATCCTCTTTACTTACTTGCTCATTTAAATTTTTTAAATATGAAGTTGTATCTTTTGTAGTTGTTAATAAAGCATTAGTAATACCAAGGTTTGCCATAGAAAAGTGTTTAAATCCATCAACAATTTTCTTTAAAAACTCATGTTCATCAGTAGGATAGATATTTACAGAAACAACAACCACATGTTTATATCCTTGCATATCTACATCAGCAAGAGTTTGAGGAAGGTTTTTATAAATCTCTTTTTTCTTTTTCTTTAAAAGCTTAATTACCATTCTTGAAGAAAAAGAGGTAAATACCTCACAATCTGGGTATTCCTCTTTTACTTTAGCTTCTAAGTCCAAATATTTTTGTTGTTCAATAACTGAACCAAAACAAGCTAATACAATAGCTCTTTTTCTATTGTAATGTCTAAATCTTTTCATTATTTTGTGCTATTGTATAATCTTGCCTCAACATAAGGACTTGATTTTAAACTACTTAATGCTTTTACACCTGCAAGAACTGCTAAATCAATAAATGGTTCTAAAATAACAACACTCATATAAGCTGCTCCAAATGTTAATACAGAACTTAAATTTTCTGCACCAAAACCTTGTCCATATAACGCCCAAAAAGCAACCCAAGTAACGATACCACCTTGGTACATTACAGATAGTTTTAAAGCATCTTTATAGTTAATATCTTTATATGCTGTATTTTTAGGAATAATTCTATTTGCTACATACATCATTGCAAATAAAGGCATTAAAAGTGTTGTAACATTCACTCCATACTGAGGTAAATCAAATGGTGCAAAAAATAGACCTTGAAGTAATAAACCTGCTGCTAAACCAAATGCTGCTGGAGTAGCTCCTAAAATTAAAAATAGCGTTGAACCTAAGATAAAGTGTACCTCAGATACACCAACTGGGTGATGAGGAAGTACCTCAAAAAACATAAATACTAAAATAGTAGCAACTAATGTTTTAACTATTGTAGGTAAAAACCCACTCTCTTTGATTGTATCAACTGCTAATTTTGCAGCAATACCAAATGAAACGGCAGCCGTCCCATAACTTAAAGCCATTTTTGCGCCATGCACAACACCTGCTTCTATATGCATAGGTAGTCCTTTATTAAAAAATTAAAATGTAAAGTAAAATTTGTAATCTAAAAATTGATTATTTTGTTAATGTTAGTAAAATTTGAGAATTTTCTGGGGGATCTAAAGAGTTTATTTCGTTTTCATAAGCTCTTTTATGGTATAAATTGCTATTAGTTTCTACACTACATAACTTATTAATTGTCGAGAACATCGCAATTGTTGACAATTTAAAGTAACGTTTATTATACCCTCTAAGATTTTTCATGGCTGAATTATAGCTAAAAAAAATTATATAGAGGTAAAAGTGAACTCAATTCTTATTTCTGCTGTTTCATCAAATCAGGGAAAAACTATTCTTTCTACTGCATTGTTATACTACTTTAAAAAGAGTGTAAGACCTTTTAAAATTGGTCCAGACTATATTGACCCACAATTTCATGAAATAGTTTGCAATACAAAATCAATAAACCTTGATACCTTTATAATGAATGAACCTCAAGTAAAATGGCTATTTAATAAATACTCAGATAAAGAAGTTTCTATCTTAGAAGGAGTAATGGGCTTTTATGATGGTATGGATAAAGGATGTTCAGCCTATGATGTAGGAAAACTATTAAACACTCCTACAGTTTTACTTCTTGATGCTAGTGGTTCATATATAACTATTAGTGCTGTATTAAAAGGTCTTAAAACCTATAAAGAAGATAACACTATAAAAGCTGTAGTTTTAAATAAAGTCTCTTCAAAAATGCACTTTGAATTAATCAAAAAACAAATAGAACAAGACTTCCAAGGTAAAGATGAAATAAAAGTACTTGGTTGGATAAAAAAAGATTTACCAAGTTTAAGAGACACTCACTTAGGCTTAGATTTAAAAGATGCGAAAAAAGAGGTCTTAGAAAATATCTCTAAAGAGGTTTTAGAGAATATTGATTTAGAAACTTTAAAAGAGATATCTTTATATGAAAAAGAAGATATTACTAATTATCCCTTTGAAGAGATAAAAAAGATAAACAAAAAAGCTACTGTTGTTTATGATGAAAACTTCTCATTTTTATACCATGATAATTTAGAAACTTTAAAAGAGTTATTTAATGAAGTAGAGCTTATTAGTTCAACTAAAGATGAAAAGATTAGTTCTGATAGTGATTTAGTCTTTATACCAGGAGGTTATGTAGAAACAAATGAAGCCTATGAAAGAGTTAAAACTTCTCAAAACTTCAAAGCATCATTAATTGAGCATGCAAATAAAAACAAACATATCTATGCAGAATGTGCAGGGCTTTTATATCTAAGTAATAGTGTAGATGATAAAGAGATGGCAAAAATCTTAAAGGTAAGCTTTTCACTTGCTGATAAAAGAGTACGCCTTGGCTATTACCATAGTCAAAGTGGTTTAAAAGGTCATGCTTTTCACTATACAAAACCCCTTGATACTTCTTTGGGCTGTGATATTTTAAGTAAAAAGATTAACTCAAAAGGTGAAGTAGGAGCTTGGAAGAAAAAAAATGTATATGGAACTTATCTACATACAATGTTTAGAAATAATATAAATATATTAAAGGATTACTTTGGAATTTAAACTAGAACAACCACCAATAAATATAGGTGCTGATATTTCAAATAAATCATTTGAAATGATTAGTGAAGAATTAAAAGATTATGAAAAGATAAATGAGTTTGATAAAGGACAACAAGAGGTAATAAGTAGACTTATTCATACTACTACTTGTTTTGATGAAGTATTAAACAATATTTACTTTTCAAAAGATGCAATTAAAAGGGTGCAAAAACTACTATTAAACAAAGCAAAGATAATAGTTGATGTAAATATGATTAAAGTTGGACTTAGTGACTTTTATTTAAAGCAGTATGAAAATGAAGTTGTATGTTATATCAATGAACCTTTTACATATGAAATGGCAGAAAAAAACAAAACTACAAGAAGCTATGCAGCAGTTGTAGAAGCTATTAAAAAACATAAAGATGAGCCACTAGTTTTAGCTTGTGGAAATGCCCCTACTTTTATCTATGCTGCAATTAATACTTTAATAGAGCAAAAAGTAGATTTAAACAATGTTGCTTTTCTACTATTTCCAGTAGGTTTTGTAAATGTTGTTGAATCAAAGGCTTATGGTAGAAAGTTCTGTGACCATTTTGATGTAGCAGGGATTATTATGGAAGGAAGATTTGGAAGTTCTACTATGACAGTAGCAACTCTTCATGCAATCTATAAGCTAATCAAAGATTATGATAAAGATGAGAAATATAATGGAAAATAAAAACGAAAAACTTTTCAATACTATGGGAAGTGAGGTAGCAGAAGGTTTTACTTGCAAACCAAAACAGTTCGATGCTAGTAAACCTATTATGCACTTTAAAACTCAACTTTTTTTATGTGATGATGAGAGATGTTCAAAGGCTCACAAAGGAAAAGATGTAGCTGCAACTTTAAGAGAGGTTATAAAAGAACTAGCTCTATCAAAGGGTGAAGAAAGAATCAAAGTTGTAAGAACTGGTTGTTTTGGAGCTTGTAGATTTAGATCTGTTGCAAATATCTATGAAAATACACAAAGAAATGGATATTTAGAAAATAATGCTATTTGGCTTAAAAATGTTCATCAGTATGATAAAGAAAAGTGGGTAAAATTATTTAAAGCATTAAGCAATAATGAAAAACTTGACATGGCAGAATTTAAAATAGTTCCTATGTCAGAAATGGACACATACAAAAATGATTAAAAAAATATATTTAGTTGGCGCAGGACCTGGAGAATTAGACTTACTTACACTAAAAGCTGTAAAAATAATAGAACAAGCAGATGTAATTTTATATGATGCTTTAGTAAACGAAGAAGTTTTCCAGTTCTGTAAAGAGAATTGCCTAAAAGTAAATGTAGGAAAAAGAAAAGGTAAACACCTAAAACAACAAGAAGAGATAAATGACCTTTTAGTTGGCTATGCAAAAACACATGAAGTAGTGGTAAGACTAAAAGGTGGAACTCCTTTTGTTTTCGGTCGAGGATATGAAGAAGTTAGAGCTATAAAAGAAGCTGGCTTTGATGTAGAGATTGTATCAGGAGTAAGTTCAACAACTTCAGTACCAGAAAGCTTTATGCTCCCTTTAGTTGATAGAAAGTTTAATGACTCATATAGAACTATAACAGGGCATGATATTGATGTTTTCAAAAGTATAGTTAAATCATACCATGATAGAGAAAATCTAATTATTATGATGGGTGTTCACAATATCAAAAATATCGTTGAGTATCTTTTAAGTATCGATTTTCCAAAAGATTTACCAATATCAGTTCTAAGTAAAGGAACAACAAATAGTTCTTCTCAAAGAATATTTAGCCTTGATGAGGTAAACAATCAAAATGAAGAGTTCTTTGAAGAGTTAAAAAAACTTACTCCTGCAATACTATTTATTGGAAGAACAATTCACGCAATGAAAGAGATTCAATAATAGTTTATGTCTGAAAAAAAGGTTTTAAGAAAAGGTTATACAACAGGAACTCACACAGTTGCTGCATTTAGGTCTTGTTTAGATACATTTTTAGTTACAAACTCTCAAACAACAACTAAAACAAACAAAATAGACAATGATGATTTAGATGTAACAAAAGGCTGTGAAATAGTTGTATCTTTGGACTTTGATATTGAAAACTTTTTATTAAATCCAACTTTTCAAAAACCTCAAATATTTTCTTGTGGAACAAATAGTTTGGAAATCTATGCAGGTCTTGGTGTAGGAGTGGTAACAAAAAAGGGACTAAAAATACAAGCGCCCTATCCTGCTATAAACCCTGCTCCATTAGAAGCTATGCAAGAATATTTTGAGATAAAAACAAATAAGAAAGAAAATCTGCATCTAAAATGTTGTGTAAGCGTTACAAATGGTCAAGAAATAGCTAAACAAACAGCAAACTCAAAAGTTGGAGTACTTGAAGGTATCTCAATCCTTGGAACAACAGGAATTGTTAAACCTGTATCAAGTTCAGCGTATATAGACTCTGTAAAAACTGAAATAGAGTTTGCTATACAAAACAACTATGAGACTATATATTTTACCCTTGGAAATTCTGCTTTTAAAGTAGCTTGTTCGAAGGCAGATGAAGAGGCAATCATAGAAATAGGAAATTTTGTTTATGACTCAGTTGAACTTGCAACAAAACAAGATGCAAAAGAGGTAATCTTTTTATGTGGGATTGGAAAGATGACAAAAGTCTACCAAGGCTTTAAAAATACCCACAATAGATTTGGAGTAATTGACTTTACAAAACTTCAGTTAGATATAAAAGAGAACCTAGGCTATGAAGTTGATATTGAAGCAACTTTAACAGTAAAAGGAATATCCCAAGAGCTTGAAAAAGTGGGATTACTTGATGCTTTTTATGAAATGATTACAAAAAAAGCAAATGAACAAATAAAACAATGGTTTAAAACATCAAATGTAAAAGCCATAATATTAGAACAAAAAGAGGTGTTAGGATGGTAAAAACATGGTAACAATAGCTGGTAATGGTATGGGAGATTATACCTTTACAAATTTAGACTTTGATATTAGCAGATTTGATAAGATTATCTGTGATTCAAACTTCAAGGAAGAGGCTTCAAATATTTTAAAACTAAAATATAAAGAAGCAAAAGAGTATCTTTTAGAAAACTATGACAAAGAAGAGATTTTATATGTAGTTACTGGTTCACCTCTATTTTTTTCTGCTGGAACAATTATTGCTAAAAACTTGCCAAAAGACAGAGTAAAAATCGTAAATAACACATCTTCTAAGACCTATATGTGCGAGAAACTTTTTATTAGTGAAACTGAAGTTGATGTTATTTCTTTACACGGAAGAGTTGATTTTGATTTACAAAACTTCTTACAAAACAAATATACTTTTGTACTTTGTGATAAGTTTACTATTGCAAGATTAAAATCTGCCCTTTCTTTTTTTGAAGCTAAAAGTATAACTACAACTATAGGCTATAAGCTAGGATTTGTAGATGAAAAAATAGAAGAGATAGATTTACTTAACTTTGATGAAAATTCTATTGATTTATCTCAACCTTTTGTATTACTTATTAAAAAAGAGTTTGAATCTAAAAACATCATAAGTGAAGATGTAGAGTTTGAAACTGAACGAGGTATGATTACAAAAAAGTATAAAAGACAACTTACTTTACAAAACCTTGATTTAGAACCAAACAATCTTTTATGGGATATTGGTGCAGGAAGTGGTTCTTGTGCAATAGAAGCTTACAAAAGATACAAAGTAAAGACTACACTTTTTGAAAAAAATGAAACAAGAGTAGAGTTTATAAAACAAAATCTAACAAATCATTATGTTGTGAATACAAAACTACTAATTGGTGAAGCCCAAGAGTACTTTGACAGTTTAGAAGAAATACCACAAAGAATCTTTGTAGGTGGTGGTGGAGTTGAAGTTATAAAACAACTTCCAAAGCTTTATGAAAAGTTGGATAATGATGGAATTATGCTTATAAATGCAATTACTTTAAAACATTTAAACCTAATGTTAACTGCTTTAAATGAAGCAAAAATAGAGTATGAAATCCACTCAATCTCACTTACAACTTATAAAGGAAAACTTGATTTAGTAGAGCCTGAAAGACAACTATTTCAAATAAAGATATACAAAAAGAATAAAGAAGAGGAAAACTAAAAATGGTTTATTTTATAGGTGCAGGTTGCGGGGATCCAGATTTAGTAACAGTAAAAGCACAGAAAATACTTCAAAAAGCTGATGTAGTTTTATATACAGGTTCACTAGTTCCAAAAGAAGTACTTTCTTGGTGTAAAGAAGAAGCTATAATAGAAGACTCACAAGGGATGAAATATCCAGAGATATTTGCATTTTTAGAAAAATATAAAGATAAAATAATAGCAAGAGTTCATACAGGTGACCCTTCTATTTATTCAACAATTGCAAAGCAAATAGAGTTTTTACAAAAACAAAATATTAAATATGAAGTAATACCAGGTATTACAGCTGCTTTTGGTGCGGCTGCTAGTCTTGGAATTGAGTACACTATTCCAGGTGTTTCTCAAACAATAATTTTATCAAGGGTCGAAGGTAAAACTCCAAATCCTGAGAAACTAGAAAATATTCTTGCTTGTAAAAATTCATCTTTAGTGTTTTACCTATCAATTTTACTTCTTAAAAAACTAAAGAAAAAAGCAATTGAAATGGGATACTCTCCTGATACTCCTTGTTGGGTAGTTGAAAAAGCTACTTGGAAAGAAGAAGAGATTTTTAAAGGAACTATTTCTGATATAGAAAATCAAGTTTCACATATCAAAGGTGTTGCATTGATTTTATTTGGTGATTTTTTAAAACAAGAAGAAACAGAAGAATCTCATCTTTATGTAAAACCACTAGTAAAAGAGCTAATTGAAGCAAAAAAACAAAAGGCTAATAATGAGTAAATTAAAAATAGCTCTAGTTTCAATAAACCAACCAAGTCTAAACTCTGCTTGCAAACTTTTAGATTACCTAGAAGATTTTGAAGTTGATGTTTATGGTAAAAAAGATTTAGAACACAATTTAAAAAACCTAAAAACATATGAAAAAATAGATACTGTTTTAGAAGATGGTTGGAAAAAGTATGATGCTATTATTTGTATTTTGGCTATGGGAATTGTTGTTAGAAAAATTGCACCTCTACTTGAAAGTAAAGCAACTGACCCAGCTATTATTGTTATGAGTATGGATTTAACAAAGGTTATTCCACTTCTAAGCGGTCATATTGGTGGAGCAAATGAACTGAGTGATTTATTAGCATCAAGACTTCCAAACTGTATGAACTTTGTTTCAACAGCAACAGACCAAACAAATACATTTGCCTTTGATATGTTTGCAAAGAAAAACAATCTTGAAATAGAGAACTTAAAATGCTTAGCAAAAATCTCTAACTCACTTCTAAATAAAAAGGAAGTAGAAGTAAAAACCTATGAAAGTATCTTTGAGACAATTCCTAATAAAACAAATCTAAAAAGAGTAGATGAACAAAGTTCAGAATTATGCGTTAATATAACTCCATTTACAGATGATAACCTAAGCTTAAAACCAAAAGTATATTTAGGTATTGGTTGTAATAGAGATACAGCATTTGAAGATATTGAGGCTTCATTTTTTTGGTTTTTAGAAAAACATAATCTAAAAAAAGAACAAATAGAAAATATAGCTTCCTTTGAAGCAAAAGCAGATGAAAAAGGACTTTTAGAGTTTGCTTCAAAATACAATTTTGATATCAAATTTTACAAAGAAGCAGAGATAAACTCACTACAAGGTGAATTTAGTCCATCTCAGGCAACAAAGTTTTTTGGACTCAAAGGTGTTAGTGAACCTTCATCGATGTTAGTTTCAAAATATAACGAACTTATCATACCTAAAAATGTGTATGAGAAAAAAATCACAATAGCAGCCGCAGTATAAAAGGAAAAATAAATGGCAAAAAAATTATATATAGTTAGTTCAGGAGCTGGTGGAACATCTTATATCACTCCAGAAGCTAGAAATGCATTAGCAGAATGTGAAGTTGTAGTTTCATATACTAAATATGCAAGAGAGTTAAAAGAGTTAATTGAAGGAAAAGAGCTATTTACATCAGGAATGACACACGAAATAGAAAGATGTAATCAAGCAATTGAATATGCAAGCCAAGGCAAAACTACTTGTATCGTATCAAATGGAGATGCAAATGTTTATGGAATGGCAACACTAATAGTTGAAATTATGGATGAAAAAGATTTATGGGATGAAGTTGAACTTATCTCTCTTCCTGGTGTTACTTCATTTTTAGCAGCAGCAAGTAAAGTTGGAGCACCTGTATCACAAGACTTTTCTATCATCTCACTATCTGATAGACTTACAGATATAAATTTAATTGATAAAAGAGTAAAAGCAGCACTTGATTGTGACTTTGTTTTAGGTATTTATAATCCAAAGTCTAAAAAAAGAATTCTTCCTTATCAAAATTTCTTAAGAGCCTTAGAAGATGGGTATCAAGATAGAATAGCAATTATTGCTTCACATGTAGGAAGAGATGAAAAAGAGAAAATAACAGTTACTACAACCCAAGATTTAATAGACCAAGATATTGAACATCCAGCTGTTTCTATGTCAACACTTATTATAATTTGCAATTCAAATTCAAAACTAACTAAAAATGGAAAAGTTTTAACACCAAGAGGATATTTAAACAAATATGAACTTGATGGAGAGTTAAAAAACAAATAAGTTAAAAAATAATAAGACAAAAAGGAAATTAATGCAAATAGCAATTTTATCTGATATACATGGAAATATTTATGCTTTACAAGAAGTAATAAAAGATATTAGAAATAGAAATATTGAAGTAGTTTTAAATCTTGGAGATATGTTTTATGGACCAATTGAACCAAGGGCTACATATGAACTTATAAGAGAGAATAAATTCATAAATATCTGTGGAAATCAAGATAGAGAAATCCTTGAAGCAAGTCTTGCTCAACTAGAAGAAAACCCTACTTTAAGATATACATATGAAGACTTAGGAGAAGAAGTTTTATACTGGATTCAAGACTTGCAGTTTGAAAAAATCATTGGTGGTACATATTATATGGTTCATGGAACATACTTTGATGATAGCCAGTACTTATTAGAAGATATTTCAAATGGCGAAATAAATTTAAGAAGTGATGAAGAGATTATCAAACTAACAGATAATATTAAAGCCCCTTTTATCTTTTGTGGACACTCTCACTTACCTAGAGTTCATAAGTTAAACTCTGGGCAAATAGTTATAAATCCAGGTTCTGTAGGACTACAAGCATATGAAGATGAACTTCCAATTAAACATAAAATGCAAAACCATACACCACATGCAGCCTATACTATTTTAACAGTAGAAGAAAATCAATATAGTGTTGAGCAAGTAAGAGTTGCATATGACTATGAAAAAGCAGCAAAAAAAGCAGAAGATAATGGAAGACCTGATTGGGCACATGCTCTAAGAACAGGAGAGGTTTTAGAAAACTAATGAAAAAGTTTGAACATGGTGGAGATATAAAAAGTTTTGCAAAAAAAGCAAAGTGTCAAATTGAAGAAGTAATTGATTTATCTTCAAATATAAACTTTCTAAAACCAAAACTTGATATTGATTTTAATAGTTTAGATATATCTTCATACCCGAATTATGACAAGCTTTATAAGGCTATTTCAAACCATTACAACGTAATGAAGTCAGAAATTGAACTATATAATGGTGGTAGTTCTGCCATCTTCAAACTCTTTGAAAATTTGAACTTAAAGCATTGTACTATTTACTCTCCTGCATACTTAGAATACAAAAAAGCAGCACTAAACTTTGAATATGAAATTGATTTAATCAATAGATTTAAAGATATGAATAAAGAAGTTAAAAAAGGTTCATTTGTAATATTTGTAAATCCTTCAACACCTGATGCAAAATGTTATGACATAAAGAAACTACTAAAACAATGGATAAAAAAAGAGTGCGCAATCTTGATAGATGAAAGCTTTTTAGAGTTTACAAACCATGAATCAGCAACAAAATACTTAAAAGAGTATGACAAACTTTATATTCTAAAATCTATGACAAAGTTTTATTCAAGTGCCGGAATTAGAGTTGGAACTATTATCTCATCAAAAGAAAATATCAAAAAACTAAAAGAAAAAGAGCCCATGTGGAAACTTTCTACTTTTGATATGACCTATTTAATAGAGGTTTTAAAATATAAAAACTTCTACAAAAAAGCTAAAAAGAAAAATAAAGAAAACCTAGAATTATTGTATTCTACAGTTAAGAAACACTCTTTTATCAAAGAGATACATAAAAGCGAAGCTAACTATATTTTAGTAAAAATAAAAGGTATTAAAGCAAAAGAGTTACAAGAAAAACTAATACCCTATAAAATCATGATAAGAGACTGTTCTAACTTTGATTTTTTAGGTAAATATCATGTAAGAATTGCAGTAAAAAGTAAGAAGAGTATCAAACTTTTAGAAAAAGCCTTTAGTGAAATAGAAAAATGTATTTAGAACTACTATTTTTCGCATATTTGATTGACTTTCTTTTTGGAGAGTTTCATATAATCAAAACTCTTTATCACCCTATTATTCTTTTTGGAAACTATATAAAGTGGTTTGAAAAAAAGTTTTATGAAGACTGTATCTTTAGAGGTTTTTTATTAACTATCTCTTTATTGTCTCTTGTTTTTATAGTTACTTTTTTATTAAGTAAAATTGATAATATATATTTTCAAGCCCTACTTTGCTCTTTTACTATCTCTTCTAAAATGCTTTATGATAGTGTAAAAGAAGTAATATCCTCAGACAATCCTAAACATGCCATCTCTATGCTTGTAAGTCGAGATACAAAGGAAATGAGTGAAAGTGATATAAATAAAGCTGCCATTGAAACTTATGCTGAAAACTTAAGTGATGGGGTTGTTGCTCCAATATTTTACATGCTCTTTTTTGGACTTGCAGGAGCTTTCATTTATAAAGCAATTAATACCTTAGACTCAATGGTTGGATATAGAAATGAAAAATACGAAAACTTTGGTAAGTTTGCAGCTAAACTTGATGATGTAGTGAACTTCTTTCCAGCTAGAATAACTGCACTTTTAATAGCCCTACTTTTCTTTTCAAAAAAAGCTTTTAAAGCATTTTATAACTACGGGAAAAAACATGAAAGTCCAAATGCTGGACATCCAATCTCAGCAATGGCACTAGTTTTAAATGTCTCTTTAGGAGGACCTACTTCGTACTTTGGAAAAGTTAAAGAAAAGCCTTATTTTGGAGATGGTAAAAAAAATATAGAAAAAGAAGATGTAAAAAAAGCACTAGATTTCAAACTAAGATTTGATATCTTTATTCTTATAGTTTTAAGTTTTTTTCTTATGTTTTCTAAATAGTAAATATACAAAAAACGGCGCACCTATAAATGAAGTAACAACTCCAATAGGTAAAGAAGAAGCCGTATTTAAAACCCTTGAAATCAAATCAGAAAGCACTAAAAACACACCACCATAGAAGAATACTGGCAAAATAAGTTTATCGGCACTTTGTTTATAAATAAGTCTTAAAATATGTGGAATAATAAGTCCTACAAAACCAATTGGACCTACAAAACTAATACTAACTCCAACAGCTAAAGAGATAGTCATAAGAAGTATTAGATTTAATCTATTTACATTTAGTCCTTTTAAAAATGCAATATCATTTGAAAGAAGTAAAAGTTTTATATCTTTTCTTTTTATCATTGATACAACTAAAAGAATAAGGGCAACTAAAAACACAGCTAAAGAGCTGTTATACCCTACTACATCAAGACTTCCAAGGGTAAACCTTACAATAGAATAGTTCTCTTGCAAAGTACTTAAAAAGAATATCAACATCAATGCTGATGAATAGAAAAACGATAAAGCAATACCTATTAAAAGAATAGAATTAGTTGAAGCAAAAGTTGCATTTTTGTTTATCTGTTTTGAAATAAAATATAGAATAAAAATAGTGATAAAAGAGCCTAATATACCTGAGATATAAAGAGCTACCATAGGAAAAAACACTATTGAAATAGCTGTAAAAAGTGTTGTTCCACTTGCTATTCCTAAAGTATAAGGTGTTATTAAAATATTTTTAAAAATAGTTTGGAAAATAAGCCCACTAAGACTTAAAACAGCTCCAACAAAAAAGGCTAAGATAATTCTTGGAACTCTAAGCTCCCAAAATATCATATATGAAGTAGTTGAACTATCAAATATTTCATTTAAAGAAATAGTAGTTTCTCCAATAAAACATGAAGAAAAAATCAATACCACACTTAAAGTATAAGCTAAATATTTCATTGAACTCATAATTTAACCACCAAGTGATTATTTACTACTTCTAGGCAGTTATGATAAATCTTTTCTAAAATCTCTTTTGAGAAAAACTCAGAACTTTCTCCAAAGAACTTAACTTCTCCATCATCTAAATATAAAACTTTGTATTTTAAATGAAAAGCTAAGTCTAAATTATGAGTTATGATTATCTTTTGTTGTAAATACTGTGAATTAAAAATCTCAAAAGCCTCTTTTACTCTTGTGATATCCATATTTGCAGTTAATTCATCAAAGATAGTAATCTTAGCATTATGAATAATACTTGAAGCAAGTAATAAAAGCTGTTTTTCCCCAGAACTTAGGTCATTACAAGCCCTATTTTTGATTTTTTCTAGTTTTAGTAAAGCTATTGTTTTATCAATTTTTTCTTTATTTATGTTCTCTATAAAAGATAATTCTAAAAACTCGTAAACAGAGATATACTCATCAAATATTTCAAGTTTTGGAGGAATATAGTTTATTAATTTTGCTCTTTGATTATCATCTAAAGAAGTAATATTTTTATTTTGTAGTATTACTTTGTCATTTGAGATAAGATTTGAAAGAACTTTTGCTAAGGTTGATTTCCCTGCTCCATTGGCACCAAGGATTATAAGATTTTCATTCTCTTTCAAAGAAAATGAAATATCTTTTAAAATATGATTTGAAAAACTATTTATCTCTAACATTTACTAATATATCTTTAAAATCTTCCATAAAATAAACTACTCTGTGACTAGGAATTCCTGCATACTCTTTATCTATAATATAGATATTGTCATTTTTACTTGCCTTTACGGGAAGTTTTCTCCAAGGCTTTTTTAACTCATCAAAACTAATCTTATTGTCGTGAATATAAGGTGCAAGTAAAATTATAATATCAGGATTCATATGTATTATCTTCTCAACATTTACAACAGGCTGAGCAAGACTTTTAGACTTGTATGCATTTTTGTTTCCCGAAGCTTTAATTATATCATTAAAATATAGATTGTTTCCTGTTACGTAAATAGATTTATTCAAGTCTTTTCTTGGGCTAATTACTATTAAAATATCTTTGTCTTTTACTATATTTGAAACTTCATTTAACTTTTTATCAATATTTGAAATAAGTTCTTCTGCTTTTTGCTGTTTTCCAACAAGTTTTGACACACTATTGATTGTAGTTTTTATGGAAGATAAATTATCAGTTTTAAAAGAGTGATAGTTTAGATTTAGTTTTTTTAAGTTTGCAAGTAATTGTTCATCATAGTTTTGAGCAAGAACTAAAGTTGGCTTTGCTTTTAACATTTTTTCTAATGATATTGAAGCATAACCACCAACTTTAGGTATATTTTTAGACTCTTCAGGATAGTTGCAATACTGTGTATTAGCAACTATATTTTTACCACTACCAAGAGCAAACACTATCTCATTTAAAGAAGGAGATAGTGTTATAATTCTTTGCTCACTTTGAGTATTGGCAGATAAATTAACAATAAAAAGAAGAGTTAATAAATATTTTTTCATTAGAATTTATACTTGATTCCTGCATAATATGTTCTTTCAAAGTTAACTGGATAGATATTGTCATCGCTTATCCATAAACCATTTTTTCTATCAAAAAGATTTTGAATTTTTGCAAAAAGCTCAATATTTTTAAAGTTATAAGAAGCACTTAAGTCTGTTGAGTTATAAGCTTCTTGTTTTTGGTCAAAATTGTTTTCAAAATCATTTGCGGCATAGGCACTACTTCTATAAGTATGAGATAATATTGTATTTAATTTTTTGTAAGTATATCCTAAATTTAGTGTAAGATTATGCTTAGATACCCCAGGTAAGTCCTTACCATTATAAGCTCCGTTTCCTTCATCTTCTTTATCAATTTTTGAAATAATATAAGAGTAGTTAATTGAAGTATATAAATTTTTATTAATTATATATTTATCAAAAATCTCTATACCATATTTATGAGATTTATCAATATTTGTATTAATACCACTAAAAGGTCCTGTTTTATAGTAATAAATTTCATTAGTTAATTCACTTCTGAAAATTGAAACCTTAAGCTTATTATTTTTTTGAATATTATTATATCCAATAGTATAATTTCTTACTCTTGCCGAATCAATAAAACCATTAAAAGAAGATACTGTTTCAATCCATGTACCTCCTACATTAGTCAAAGTTGAAGAAAAAAACCTATCAATATCAGGAGTTTGATAAGCTCTGTTATAGTTTGCAAAAATAGATGAAGAATCAGATAAAGAGTAATTAATCCCTACATCATAAGCATTTAAATACTCAGCTGTACTTAAACTATCTCCTGATGACGGATTATAGTCATACTCTACTTTTTCTCTTCTAAGACCTGCTGACACTTTTAAATCTTTTGAAAACTGATAATCAGCAGATACAAATAGTGCTTTATTTGTCTTGTTTGTAACATTTGTAGATTTTATTCTATCTCCATCAAAAGTGTCTGCTCCAATCACAATAGAATAATTATCTTTTTTTATATTAAAAGAAGTATTAAATGATTCATACTCATATTGAGATTCAGAACTTCCAACAAATTTACTCAACTTATCTTCTCTATTATAGTTTACATCAAATGAGTAGTTTTCATTCAAGTTATAAGTTGTACCTAAAGTTGTTAAATAACTATTAAAATACTGTTCCGTAAAACCATTTGATTGATTTGGATTATTTTTATATTTATCTTTTGTTAAAGGACCTGCATATTTTAAACGCATATCAGAAAGTGTTCTTCCTGCTCTTAACTCTAAGTTTTCAGTTGGAAAATAGATTACTTCAACTTTTCTATTTCTATTATGGTTTGAGTCTTTATTATTTAAACTATCTTCTCTTGTTCCATTCGTAGAACTATAGTCTACTAAAGCATTAATAATTAGGTTTTCATTATTGAAACCTAAACTTAAAGTGCCACCTTTTGTATCATCATTTCCCATATGAGCCATAACATAGTTATCATTTTTACCATTTGTTATGATGTTTATAACTCCTGCATTTGCTCCATCACCATATTGAACAGAACCACTTCCTTTTATAATCTCAATTTTTTCAATACTTTCTAAAGGTATTGAAGATAATAATTGTGATTGCATATCAATATTATTAAGTTTTCTTCCATTTACTGTTACTACTACATTTTGATATCCATCACCAATACCATATCCTCTTAAATCAATTTTTTGAGTAAAAGTATTACCGTAATTAGGTGCAATATTAATTGATGTTTGTGAATTTAAAAAGTCATATACATCTTTAGATTTTGATTTTTCTATTTCATCTTTTGTATAGATTTCAGTTGAGAATGTTGCTGTTTTTTCATTTGAACTTAAATAAGAAGATGTAACTTCGATACTTGATAATTGTTCAGTTTGCGAGTAAAGATTTGTTGCTAAAAAAAGCGAAGCAACTACGCTTAAACATGTAGTTTTCTTTTGCATTAATTTTTTCCTTGTGTGTTGCATTTGTTAGTAGAATAAAGTTTGATGGGTTTTAATTGCGAAACATGAAGTTTTTTCATAATCTTTGGTATATCAATATTTATTAGGTAGTTTAAACTATTAAGAAGTGAGTTTATTTTTACGCTTGTAGTGGCATTTAATATACCAAAAAATGAGAAGTATTTTTTAAAACTTTTAACCATACTTTATTACCTCCTTATAAATTTTGTGGAATTCTATGTAATAAACATAAAGGTAATCTAGTTGTAACAAACTAATTAGAAGGTGTAAGTATAGTTTTAGTTTCACCATTCATGAAGTTATAACCATTGTAAATAGTATAAACTCCAAATAAAATTACTAAGATAGAAGCTAAAGTAATAAATAAATTTCTTAGAGCAACTTGTTTAAAAATCCCAACAAAAAAACCTAAAGAGAACATCGCAGGAAGAGTACTAAGACCAAATATAAGCATAACAAAAGCACCCCAAATAGCACTTGCTGTACTTGCTGCTGTTATTGCAAAAACATAAACAAAACCGCAAGGAAGTAGACCGTTTAACATACCAAGAAAATAGAAGCTAAACAAAGAATCAGAACTCAAAAGTTTTCTAAAACTTTTTTGATAAAGTTCAGATTTCGATACAGAGTGCTCAATAGAAGTTAGAAACTTCAACTTTCCACTAAGAGAAAGCCCTACTAAAACCATTAAAATTCCAGTTACAATGAGAAGTATTCCATTAGTTGTATTATCAAAAGTTACAACAGAACCAACAAAACCAAAAATAGCACCTAATATCACATAAGTAGTAATTCTTCCAAATGAGTAAAGAACATGAGAACTTGCTTGTTTAGTTTTATTCCAAGTACTATTTACTTTTGTACTTGAATAAGCAACTACAATTCCTCCACACATACCTATACAGTGTCCAAAAGAACCTAAAAATGCTATTGTAATAATTGTTAGAATACTAATACTTTCCATTATTTCCCTAAAAAATTTTGATAATGATATATCAATTTGTATTAAAATCAAGAAAAAAAAAGCCCCACTTAAGAAAGTGAGGCTATATTCAATTATATTCAGTTGTAATGATGACGAAAATTAAAATTATTTAGTAGTAGGAGGTTTTTAATTTTCTTATGGTGTAAGTTTAATATAAAAATGTTAATTGTGTGTTAATTATCTTAATTAATTAATTTTTTTATACTATAATTTCAATTCTAATAGCAAGGAGATTTTATGAAAACTGTATTAAACACCCTATTTATAGTGGTTTTATCACTATTTATAGTTTCTTGTAGTAACAAAAAAAATGATTTAACAAATGCAAAAGAAACAAAAGTTACTAAAAAAATCGAAGCTATTTACATAAGTCATATAGAAAATGACAATTTAAACTTAAAAGAGCATCTTACAAAAGAGATTAGCAAACAAAACAATAAAAAGCTGGCAACAAAAAAAGAAAAAACAGATGCAACTATTAAAACTGAGATATTAAACTCAAATATGAATTTTGAGTACTTTTATAAACCTACAAATACTGAAAAATGTTTAAACTATAAAATTGTGAACAACTCAAGAAAATGTATAGAATATGGAAAAGTACAAATCCCTTGTAAGAAAAAAGAGTTTAATCTAGAAACAAAAATAGATTTAATATCAAAAAATAAAGAAGTACTTTTCTCTAAAGTTTATAAACAATCCTTTTCTAAAAATGTATGTAAAAACATAAAATACTCTTTTAACCCAACATATCATATACCTGCAAATAAAGATGAACTAATAAAAGAGTACAACACTAAATTAGCTAAAAAAATAGCAAAAGACTCAATAAATGACATTAATCTAAATATTCTTTAGTAAACAATTAACTTAAAACAATTTCACAACTTTTACGAAACAAAGTAAGTAGTTGTGGTTTCTTGGTACTTTCATAAATCATTCTAATAGAAATGTAACCTACTTTTAGCTAAACTATTTGCCTTTTAATAATAATCAAAATGTAGGTAATCAAATGAAAGTAGTAACAGGTGTAGTTGGAAACGACATCCACGTTGTAGCAAACAGACTTATAGAACTTTCACTGCAAGCTAGAGGCTTTGAAGTATTTAACTTAGGTGTAAATACATACTTAGAAGAGTTTGTTGATGCAGTGGTAGAAACTAACGCAGATATTCTTCTAATCTCTTCATTAAATGGAGAAGCTGAAGGTTGGTGTAGAGAAGTTAAAATCTTAAAAGCAAAGTATGGAAATCTTCTTGATAATGTAGTATTTATGATTGGTGGAAACCTAGTTGTAGGAACTGGGGATGCTTCTGATATTGTTCCTAGGTTTAAAAACTATGGATTTGATTTGGTATTTCACCAAGTTGATTTAAATACAGGATTAGATGAGTTAGAAAAATTCATGAAGGAAAGAAATTAATGAGTTTACTACAAGAAGAAAGAAATATCATATTAAACAACGAATACGTTGATAACTTTGATTTTGCAGAAGTTGAAGAGTTTGTAAAAAATGCTTCAAAAGATTTATTTATCTCTTACAACTTCAAAACAAAAAACAAAATGCTTGTTCAACCAAGAGGTGGTTTCCCAACATATGACAAGATGTTTGCACTTTATGAGTTTTTTGATAAAGCAGATGTAGATGTATTACCTTGTACTATTGATTCAAATACAAGATTAAACGACTATACAACTGCAAAGAAAATGCTAAGACTTAGTGAAGAAAATGAAGTTGATATGCTAAATGGATACCCACTTATCAACCATGGATATAGAACATCAAGAAAAATGATGACTCACTTTAATAAACCTATCTCTTTAAGACATGGTACTCCTGATGCAAGACTTTTAATAGAAACTGCCATTGCTTCTGGTATTTTTGAGATTGAAGGTGGACCAATTACATATTTACTACCTTACTCTAAAAACTTTCCTTTAGATAAAGCATTCCTTTACTGGAAATATGTAGAAAGAGTTTGTGCTGAGTATTCAAAACTAAATGAACCAATAAATAGAGAATCATTTGGACCATTAACAGCTACACTTGTTCCTCCTTGTATTACTATTGTAATTCAATTATTAGAGATGCTATTATCTTTAGAAGAAGGTGTTAAATCATTCTCTGTATCATTCTCTCAAACTGGTTCTATGAATCAAGATATAGTTATGGGTGCAGTTATTAGAAAACTAGCTAAGCATTATTCTGAGCAAATTGGTGTAACAGATGCAGATATACATTTAGTTTATCACCAATGGATGGGAGCATTCCCAATGGATCAAAACTTTGCATCTCAACTTATAAATATGAGTACTGTAATTGCCTCTATGGTTGGAGCAAATAAGATTATTACAAAAACAAAACAAGAAGCTTCTGGTATTCCTACAAAAGAGGCAAATGCAGAAACAGTAGCAAATACACAATATTTACTTAGAATATTAAATGGTTTACCAAATATTGTAGATGAGCAAGAAGAAGAGATTTTAACTGCTGAAGTTATGGCTATTATGGAAGCTGTATTCAATGACCCAGCAGATACACTTTGGAGAAAAGTATTCAACTCTATTAAAAATGGAACAATTGATGTGCCATTCTCTCCACATATCATCAATAATAATGAAATGATTACTGTAAGAGATAGAAATAAAAATATTAGAATCATAAAAAGAGGAAAAGTTCCAATTCCAGATAGATGTTTTGAATATGAAAAAAATCAATGTGATTTAAATAAAGATACAACATCTATTGTAAATGATATCATCCATGACATAGGAATTATGCAATGAGTAAATTAGAAAATAAACTATTAATTGATGTAGGAAGTACATACTTTAAACTATGTACTAAAGATAATGTACAACAACACTTTAGAGACTTTAACAAAGATATTTATGATGATTTAACTTATAAATGTGGTGAAATCATCAAAGATTATGATAAAGAGAATATTCATATTTGTTCTTCTGCAAATGGAGGTTTAAGTACTCTTATTATTGGAGTTACGAATTCTTTTTCTTTAAAATATGCAACAAATATTGCCTTTAATTCTGGTATTAATATTATTGATACTGTTTTATTTAGAGATATTGAAAAAACTTCTATTCCAAGTGAGTTAATTGATGTAGTAATAGTTGTTGGAGGAATTGACTCTGTTTCAAATATCTTTGATGAAAGACTATTTAAGTTCTTAGATGGTTTAAACTACTCAAATATCGTATATGTTGGAAGTGAAAAAGACTCTGCATTTTTAAAAGAAAATATTGAAAATGTAGTAGTACTACCAAATATCATAAATGAAAAACTTCATGTTGAAGAAGAAAACCTAAAAGAGTATTTAACAAACCTTTATCAAGCTGATATTATGGGGAAAGAAGATATCAAACACCTATATGATATTACTTCTAATCAGATTTTCTCTACTCCATATATTGTAAATAAAACTCTACCTATGATTGATTCAAAATTTAAGGTTGCTGACCCATATATTTTAATTGATATTGGTGGAGCAACTACGGATATTCACTACTCTAAAGACTTAGTTGAAGAGAATATGGTAACTGAAAATGAGTATGATAGACTTGTATTTAAAAAACTTGGTGTTTTCAAATCAAAAGAGTCTTTAATCTTTGCAGCAAAAAACAATGAGTTTGTTTATGAACTATTAGCTCATTTAAAAGTTACTGAACATATTTTTGATGAAACAAGTGAAAAAGCAACAAGAGTTTTAATGCAACTTGCTATTTTCTTAGTACTTTGTAAAGTATCAGCATATAGACAAGCCTATGTAAACTTAAAACTAAATGCTTTAAACTCTATTGTTTTAACAGGTGGAATTACAAAAGTATTAAAACAAGAAGAAATAGAAGATATAGTAACATTCTTCTATAAAAAAATATTAAATTCACAACACAACCCTACAATTGTAATGGATAATAATTACGATGTATGGACTCTTGGAATGTTAGAGAAGTAAAGGAGATTACTATGTCTATTAACTGTATTAGAACACTTATTGAAGATGCACAAGCATCTCACCCAGAAAAAGTTGCAATAAAATTTAATGAAAAAGAGATAACGTATAAAGAGTTATTTACAAAAGTTAATCAAATAGCATTTTATTTAAGAGAATTAGATTTACCAAAAGGTAGTAGAATTGGTATCTACTCTACAAAAAGTATAGAACAAGTAATTGCTATACTTGCAATTTTATCTACTGATTATGTGCTTGTTCCATTAACTAGACTTTTAAAGTCAGAACAAGTTGAATACATAATCAAAGATTGTGATATCAAATGTATTATTACTGATAGATTAAAATTAGAGTCAATTGAAGAGATTAATTTTGATGGACATATTGTATCTTATGAAACTACTCACAAAGATATTGCTTCATTTGAAGAGATTTTCAAATACTATAATAAACCATATACTTGTGAAATAAGTGGTCATGATAATGCAGTTATTACTTACTCATTTGGATTAACAGGTACTCCAAAAGGTATTGTTATTTCTCATAGAAACCTAATTGACTCTGCAAGAGTTGTAAGTCAATACTTAGATTTAAAAGAAGATGACGTTATATCTGGAACACTTATTTTCAATCTTGACTATGGATTAAATCAAATTTTCTGCTCACTATATAAAAGAGCTACTTTAGCTTTACATAGATTTATTCTTGCGGGAGATTTCTTTAATCACTTAATCAATGATGAAGTTACAGTTGTACCTTTAATGCCTATTAATATTTCTTCTATGTTTGATGAAGATGAGCATAGACTTCCAAGTGCAGATTTACTAGCTAAAGTTAGAGTATTAACTTCTTCTGGTGGTAATGTTACACATAAGATGCTAAAAGATTTAGATAACTACTTCCCTGATGCAAAGTTTTATTCAATGCATGGACTTACAGAAGCATTTAGATCAACATACTTAGAACCTTCACAAATCTGGATTAGACCTGATTCTATTGGTAAAGCTATTCCTGATGTTGAATTATATGTAATCAATGAAGAAGGAAAAGAGTGTAAACCAAGAGAAGTTGGTGAACTTATTCATAGAGGTGGATATATCTATAAAGGATATTGGAATGCACCTGTAGAAACAAAAGAACGATTTAAATCTATTCAAATCTTAAAAGATGTAATCAACCTAGAAGGACAACTTACAGATGAAACTGTTGTCGCAACTGGAGATTATGTTTATAAAGATGAAGAAGGTTACTTCTATTTTGTTTCAAGACATGATGATATGATTAAAACAAGAGGATTTAGAGTAAGTCCTTTTGAAATAGAATCAGTTGTTGCAAACAATCTTCCTCAAATAGACCAATGTGCTATTTTCTCTATACCAAATGAAGAGATAGAAGAAGAGATAGTTATGGTTTATAGTGCAAGAAGTGAGATTGCTTCAAAAGAGATAATCTTTGAACTAAAAAAACACTTAGCTTCATATATGATTCCAAATAAAATAATTTATAAAAAATCTTTACCTTTAGTTCCTAGTGACAAAAGTAAAATTAATAAAGAAGAACTAAAAGAAGAGCTTCTTAAAGACAACTAATATAGTTTAACTATATTAGTTCTCAACCACCCAAATACTCCACAATTTCTACACAATCAATTTATAAAATCTGGTACAAAAGTAACGTTCTTAATTACTTAGCTTAAAATTAATTTAGTATTGATATAAATCAAAGCAAAATTAAGTTTATTAGGTTAAAATTCTAAGAAATAATTAAAAAAAAGGATCTCTAATGAGAAAAATTTTACTTCTAACTTCAATTCTTGCATGTGCAGCATTTGCTAATCCATATGCAAAGTGTGTTGCGTGTCATGGTGCAAATGGTGAAAAAGCTGCTATGGGTAAATCTAAGATTATCAAAGATATGACTAAAGCTGAATTTGTTGCTGCAATGAAAGGTTATAAAGATGGATCTTACGGAGGACCTATGAAAGGTTTAATGAAAGGTCAAGTTGCTGGTCTTTCTGATGCTGATATCGAAGCAATTGCTAACCAAATCGCTAAGTAATCTTAAAACTAGAGTTTTTAAACTCTAGTTTACACCTAACTCCCCTATTTTTATACCACTAACTTTTCTGAGTAAAAAACTTACCTAAATCACTTCCAAAAGGAAATACAATAGTATTTGTTTTATCACTTGAAATATCACTTAATGTTTGAAGATATCTTAATTGTAGTGCTTGTGGGTTATTTGCTAACACATTAGCTGCTTCCAAAAGGTTTTGACTGGCTTCAAGCTCACCTTTTGAGTTGATGACCTTAGCTCTTCTTTGCCGTTCAGCTTCTGCTTGTTTTGCAATAGCTCGTATCATGCTTTCATCTAAATCAATATGTTTTATCTCTACATTTGAGATTTTTATTCCCCAAGCATCTGTTTGTTTATCAAGTATCTCTTGAATATCTTCATTTAATTTTTCTCTTTCTGCTAACATTTCATCAAGGTCGTGTCCTCCAAGAACTGACCTTAAAGTAGTTTGTGCAAGTTGAGAAGTTGCATCATTAAAACTTTCAACTTGAATAATTGCCTTTTCAGGGTCAACTACTCTATAATAAACAACAGCATTAACCTTTACAGAAACATTATCTTGTGAAATCACATCTTGAGATGGAACATCATGTACAATAGTTCTTAAATCTGTTTTTACCATCTTTTGAATAAAAGGAATCACCAAAATCAAACCAGGTCCTTTAACTCCTGTAAATCTTCCTAATGTAAAGATTACACCTCTTTCATACTCTTTTAAAATTCTAATTGAAGCTGCAATTATTGCTATAACAATAAAAACAGTATATATAACTGTCATAAACATAACTTACTCCTTTTTAGGTTTTACTTGAAGTATTAAACCATCAATACTTTCTACTATAACTTCTTTACCTTTTTCAAGCTCTTCATTACTTTTTGCATTCCATACTTCTGAATGAATTTCAACTTTATAAATATCATCTTTCTTTTTGATAACCTTTGCTACAGCTCCTATCATTTCATCAATACCTGTTTTTGCTTTTTGTTTCCTCTCTTGAATTATTATTCTAAGTAAATATATAAAAATAGCTGTACTTACTAAAGCAAAAGCAATTATTAAAGATAAAGAGATATCAATACCTAGTGTCTTTTCATCAAATAGTATTAAAGAACCAAAGACAAAGGCAATAACTCCACCTATACCCAATATTCCAAAACCTACTATAAATACTTCTGCAATCATAAGAACAAGTCCTATTAAAATAAGAAGTAAGCCAGCTATCTCAAAAGGTAAGATATTAAGTGAATATAGTGCTAAAGCACCACTTATTAAGCCTGTTACACCAGGGAAAATAGAACCAGGATTCATCAACTCAAAAAAGATTCCATAAATAGCTAAAAGCATTAGGCCATAAGCAATACTAGGATTAGAAAGATAAGATAAAAGCTTTATTTTAAAGCCCTCTTCTATAGTGTTTACTTTTGAGTTTGTGGTATCTAATTTAACTGTTTTTTTATCTATTTGAACTTTTAACCCATTGAGCTTTTTTAAAAGAGAAGTCATATCATTTGCTATAAAATCAATAACACCAAGCTCTAGTGCTTTTTGGGAATCTATACTTGCACCTTTTGTTACACTCTCTTTAGCCCACTGTATATTTCTATTTCTAAGTTTTGCTAAACTTTTAATATATGCACTTGCATCATTTATAGTTTTTGTTTGCATAGTTGATAGTTTACTGTTTTTTTCTTCTGTAAATGCTAGTTGTACAGGTGTTGCTGCTCCTACATTTGTTCCTTCAGACATAACTGCAATATGTGAAGCATATAAGATAAAAGTTCCTGCACTTGCAGCTCTAGAACCTTTAGGAGATACATAAACAACAATTGGTATTTTAGAATTTAAAATTTGTGTAACAATATCTCTTGTTGAAGATACTAAACCACCAGGTGTGTTAAGTTCGAAAATTATAAGTTGAGAGTTTTGTTTATTTGCTTCTTTGATAGATTTTTTAACAAAAGCACTACTTGCAGGATTTATAGCTCCCTCATAAACAAAGTGAGTAATATTTGAAGCAAAAAGAGCAATAGTTAAAGTAAAAAATAAAACAAGCAGTTTCATGACAAACTCCTTTATTTTATAATCATACTCCACTATTTTTTTTATGTCAAGTAAGAGTTTTCTCTAATCAATTATAAATAATAGTATCTCTACCCTGTTCTTTAGCTCGATAAACTGCACTATCTGCCCTTTTTAGCATTTCATCTTTTGTTTTACAATCACTAAAAAAGGATACTCCAATACTAACAGTTAAAGTTACATCTTGTTTTGGGTGATAAATTTTGTGAGCTTTTATCTCTTCTTTCATTTCATTTAGTTTAGATTCTATTTCATATCTTGGAAGAAAACATAAAATTAAAAATTCTTCCCCACCGTATCTGTATACTTCACCATTTAAAAAGCCTGCATACTTTTCTATTTTTTTAGCAAGATAAGTTAAAGCTTTGTCCCCTGTATCATGACCAAAATTATCATTTATACTTTTGAATCTATCTGCATCTATAAAAATAGCAGTTAATAAATCCTTATTGTTTTGATTTATAAACATAGACAAATCATTTTCCATTTTACGTCTATTATAAATGCCTGTTAAATGGTCTCTATTCATATTGTCTTCTAATAAAGCTCTTTCCCTTAATAACTCTTGTATTAAAGTATCTTTATAGTTTTCATCAAGGTCTGAGTTTTTTTGTTCAATAATTCTTCCTAAATAAAACTCAAACAAGTCTTTTTTAAAGGAATAATCTATCTTCTCACACTCAATAATCATTTGAGGTTTCTCTTCACCTAAACCATTAGTTATTTTTATTTTATCAATTTGTTTAATACTATATTTTATTTTGTCATTTATAATTTTAGGCTCAAGTAGTTCTCTCTTCCAATAAGAAGAAGTACTCTTTTCTAAAACCTTTAATTTTTTTAATTGGATATCTTTAAATAGTTCTTTACTGACAGAAATTTTATACATATGGAATATTATCAAGTATGCCCTTAATATTTGAATTACAAATTAATATTTATAATTTAAACTTATAATACTACTAATCTATTTTTAATAGTTTTTAAAGTATATTTCCATAATTTAAAATTATATTTAAAGGATATAAATGACTTTGAGAGAAAAATTCAACCCTATGTGTTTTTTAGCTTCATTAGGTTCCGGTGGGCTATCTGTATCATTTTTTATGTATCTAATGTTTTTAGTTCCACACAAAGATACACCAATGGCAACATTTAACCATATATTTCCTGAGCTTATAAAAGGAACATGGTTATCTATTACTATTGCAATTGCTTTATTAGGTATTATACTATTTGCCTTTTTTCACTTTAAACTACTTATTTGGAATACAAAACAGTTTAATATGTATAAAAAAACAGACAACTATAAAACACTTGTGAACTCAAATGCAGAAATCACACTTATGACTATTCCTTTAACTTATGCAATGACAATTAATGTTTGTTTTGTTTTAGGAGCTGTTTTTGTACCTAACTTATGGTCTGTAGTTGAGTTTATGTTTCCTTTTGCCCTACTTGGTTTTGTAGTAGCTGGATATTTTGCATTGAAGATAATATTTACTTACTTTTCAAGACTATTAGTAAAAGGAGAGTTTGATTTTACAAAAAACAATAATCTTTCTCAAATGATTTCAATCTTCGCATTGGCAATGGTTTCAGTTGGTTTTGCGGCACCTGGTGCTATGAGTCATAATATTGTGATAAATGCATTAGGAATATTTGGAGCTATATTCTTTGGTTCTTTTGCTATTTTATTACTTATCATTAAAATAACAATGGGATTCAAAAATATGTTTGAACAAGGTATTTCAATAGAAGCTAGTCCTTCATTATGGATTATCTTACCTATTTTAACTCTTTTAGGAATTATGATGATTAGAGTATCTTTTGGACTTGACCATAACTTTGATTCAAATATGAGTAAATCCTCTTTATTTACTCTAACTTCTACTATCCTTTCTATCCAAATTATCTTTGGTATTTTAGGCTATAAAGTTATGAAAATGAATAAATACTTTGAAACATATGTTGATGAAGAAAAAACAAGGTCTTCAGTATCCTTTGCTCTAATTTGTCCAGGAGTAGCATTTTTTGTATTTGGTATGTTCTTTATCAATTTTGGACTAACTTTTAATAATGTAGTAGAAAAATACTCTATTGCATACTTTTTACTAATGATTCCATTTATATTTATTCAATATAAAACTATTATCTACTTCTTTAAACTAAAAAGAAAATTTAACTTCTAAATATATAGTCTCTTTTATGAGACTATATATAAATTCACTATTAAATGTAATAAAATTCATACTAAAAGATATTTTCTAATGTTATAATAAAATAAAAAAGGATATATCATGAAAGTATTACTTACAGGTTCAACTGGATATATCGGTAGAAGATTAAAACAAAGACTCATACAAAATCAAGATATAGATTTAAGATTATATGTTAGAAATAAAAAAACCTTATCTCAAAACCTTCCTTCAAATATAGACGTTGTAGAAGGTGATACTTTTAATAAAGAAAAACTAAAAGAAGCTTTAAAAGATGTAGATACAGCTTTTTATTTAGTTCACTCTCTTTCAAGAAATGATTATAAAAATCTAGATAAACAATCAGCTCAAAACTTTTTAGATGCAGCTATAGAGTGTGGTGTTAAAAGAATCATCTATCTTGGAGGTTTAGGAGTTAAAAATGAACAAACAAGTGAGCACTTATTAAGTAGAATAGAAACTGGTGAAGTTTTAAGTTCAAGTAAAAATATCCAAACTATTTGGATAAGAGCTGGAGTTATTATAGGCTCAGGAAGTACAAGTTTTGAGATAATAAGAAATCTAACTGAAAAACTTCCAATAATGACAACTCCAAAATGGGTAAATACAAAAGCTCAACCTATAGCAGTAGATGATGTCTTAAACTACTTAGAGCAATCTATTTATCTAAAAGAAAAAGAAAACTTAATAGTTGACATAGGAAGTGAGCAACTAACATATAAAGAAATGATGCTAGAAACAGCAAAAGCTTTAGGATTAAAAAGAGTCTTAATACCTTTACCTTTTCTTTCTATAAATGTTTCATCATATTGGTTAAACCTATTTACTCCTGTACAGTTTAAAGTAGCTAAAGCTTTGATTGAAGGGCTAAAATCAGAAGTTGTTATTCAAAACGACAATGCAAAAAAATACTTCCCAAAAATACACCCTATTTCTTACATAGAAGCGGTTAAAAGAGCTGTTAAAGAGATTGAAACCAATCAAGTAATAAGTCGTTGGTCCGATACTGACAACTCTGGCAAAATCTGGGATAGAAACCACGATAAAGAGATTGCTGATGCAATTTTCTTAGATAGAAAAGAGTTACTATTAAAAGACTTATCAAAAGAACAAGTCTTTAAAAGTTTTACTAGTATTGGTGGAAAAGATGGTTGGTTTGCCTTTGATTTTCTTTGGGAAATAAGAGGTTTAATTGATAAAATGCTTGGTGGAGTTGGTTTAAAAAGAGGAAGAAAAAATCAATACAATCTTAGTGTAGGAGAGAGTTTAGACTTTTGGAAAGTTGTTGATATAAAAGAGAATGAAAGACTACTACTTTATGCACAAATGAAAGTTCCAGGAACTGCATGGCTTGAGTTTAAAATTGAAGATAATAAGCTTATTCAATCAGCCTACTTCTATCCAAAAGGATTATTTGGAAGAATCTATTGGTATAGTTTAATTCCAATTCACTATTTAGTTTTTAATAATATGATTAAATCAATCATAAAAAAAGCAGAAAAGTTTTAACTATTCTGCTTTTCTTAAATAAATAAGTCTATATACCATCGGTACATAATATAAGTTTAGAACTGTTGCCCATAAAATACCAAATCCTAAAGCAACTGCCATAGGTTGTAAAATTAAAGCTTGTCCAGAAGCAAAGAACATTAAAGTTGCAAGTCCTAAGATTGTTGTAATTGATGTTAATAAAATTGGTCTTAATCTCATAAGTGCATAATCTTGCATCTCATCTAAATTTTTAGCTTTTTTAATAAAATCCATCATAATAATTCCATCATTAACTATAACACCTGCAAGTCCTACCATTCCTATTAAACTTGGCATAGTTATATGTAAACCTAAAACTATATGACCTAATAAAACACCAAAAATAGATAAAGGAATAGTTGAAATTATAATCAAAGGTTTAACTAAAGAATCAAACATCCATATTAAAGCAAGGAAGATTAAAATAATAGCTAATAAAGCAGCTTGTGCCATCTCCTTTTGTACCTTTTCATTCTCTTCTTGTTCCCCTTTTATATCTATATTTACAAACTGTTTTTGTTCTTCAAGAGTTGGGTTTAATTGTTCGAAAACTTCAGATGAAGTAACCTTATTAATACTTGCTGTTACAGAAACTATTCTTTTAGAGTTTTCTTTAAAAATTTGAGACTGAGCATTTTTTCTAACTATAGTAACAACATCTTTTAAAAGTACTTTTTGAGCTGTTCCAGGAATTAGAACTTCAAATCTATCTAAAGAAGATAATTCATCTTTATTTTTACTTTGGAAAACTACTTCAACAATACCTTTATCATCAAACATTTTTGAATAAGCGCCTTTAAAATAAAAAGGTCTAACAGCAGAGATAATATAGTTTTCAGTGAAACCTAGCTTTTGTCCATACTCATTTACTTTGAATTTTAACTCTATATTTCCAACTAAAATATCATCAGCTACATTTGAAACACCATTTATTTCATTTAATTTATCTTTTATAACTTTAACTGAGTTATTTACATTTTTAGTATTTGCTCCTGAAATAGCTAACTCTAAATCATTTTTAACAATACCTGCACCTGGTATTGTAATTTTAAACTCTTCATATTTTCCACTATTAATTAAAGGCTGTAAAAGAGCCCTTAGTTCTTCTTCAACCTCTTGGGCTGATTTCTCTCTAATCATATTTGTATCATCATATTTTGGAGACAAATAAGGGTTTATATATTTATCAAAAATATTTTGAGGAGCTCTTTCATAAAGATTTACAAATATTTGAAAATAGAACTCTTCATTTTGAGGAAGGTTTTTACCATCAAGTTTCATACCAGTAACAGAAGAGATAGAGTCAATATTATTTGCAAAATCATATTCATCAATAATCTTTCTTTCTATTTGCTCAACAAGTTTTTCTGTTTGCTCTATTTTTTTACCAACGCCAACAGAACCATTTATATATAGTTGTGTAGAATCAAAATCTGGTAAGAACTGGAACCTTGACTGTGATGCTATAAATACAGTTGAGATAAGAATAGAAATAACCATAACAATAACTGCTAAATATTTTCTTTTTAGTAGAAAACTAAGTATAGTTCTATAGATTTTTTTATTTACTTCCCAAATTCTATCTGATCTTTTCTCTTTTTTGTGAACATCAAATATCTGTTTTGCATGTAAAGGAAGGAAAAAGAAAGCTTCAACTAAAGATGATAATAAAAGTATTGTAATCATAATTGGCAATACTTTCATAAACTTCCCTACTTCACCTGTCATAAGTAGAATTGGTAAAAAAGCAAAGATAGTAGTTGCAGTTGCAGTTAAAACAGCCGGATAAACTTCTAATGCTCCATCTAGTGAAGCTTGGAGTCTATTTTTACCCATCTCCATATGTCTGTAAATATTTTCTCCAACAACAATAGCTTCATCTACTAGCATACCAAGAGCAATTAAAGCCCCAAGCAGAGATAGCATATTTAAACTATAACCCATAGCTTCTGCTGAAATCAACCCTATCATAAATGAAGTTGGAATACCAATTGCAATAACAATGGCAATTCTTACATTAATAAAATAGAACAAGGCCATAAATAAAAGACAAAGTCCAAACAAAATATTTGAAACAACAGTATTAAGTCTATTTTTAATCCACACAGAAGTATCTGTATGAGTATCAAAGGATAAAGAAGGATAATCTCTTTTTGCTTCTTTTAAAATCTCTTTTATCTGTTTTACTAACTCAATTGCATCACCAGTATCACTTTTGTTTATACCAATAGAAACATCTCTATTTCCATTAAAATGGGAGATATTATTTACATCAGCAAGTTTAAACTCAACATTTGCAATATCTTTTAATAAAACCCTTTGGTTATTTATTTTTATTATTGTATTTTTAATCTTGTTAATGTCTTTTTCACCATTAAAAGTACTTAAATAGTAGTGTCGTGTACTATCTTTTATAATACCAGCAGGAAAAATAGAGCTTATATTTTGAACAGAGTTAACTACATCTTGAAGATTTAAGCCATAAGCTAAGATTCTGTTTTCATCAAATTTAACCAATAACTCTTTATCTGAATCTCCCCAAATAGAAATAGAACTTAAATCTTTAAGTGCAGAGATTCTTGATTTAACATCATCTGCTACATCAAGAAGTTTCTCTTTAGAATCTTCACCATAAATAACAACTGTAATTAAAGGGATCTCACCTATTACTTCTTTTACTATAGGTTCATCCATATCACTTGGAAGATTTACTTTTGTTTTTGTAACTATATCTTTTACATCATCAAGTACATCAGAAGCTTCAAAGCCTCTTTTTAACTTTATATTTATAGAAAAAAATCCATTTTTAACTATAGAGGTAATGTCACTTGCTTCTTCTAAAGATACAAGTTCATCTTCTAAATCCTCAACTGCCATTTTGTCAAGTAAATCAGAACTTGCTCCTGCATAAGTTCCAGTAATAGCAACGGCATCAAGTGAAGCAGGAGGAAAAATCTCTTTTGGTATTTTAAAATATGCAAAAACTGAAAGTACTAATAAAAAGAAGAGTAAAAAGTGGTTTAATATAGGTTTTCTAAGTGCGAACTCAATTATTGTTTTTATCATAAGCTTCTTCTATTGAATATATTATTAAAGAGTCTTCAATTTGATTTTTAAACTTCATATCTTCTAATTGTTGAGCCAAAAACTTATTTTCCTCTTTTAAAGAGATATAATGGGCATAAAGTTTATTAATATCTTTACTAACATAATATATATTATTTGCTAAAAAAATCTTTGGAAAAAATAGTATAAGACCTAATGCTAAGGTACCTAATACTATTAAAAGAGAATTTTTAGGGTTAAGTTTAATCAAATTTGAAAATCCTTAATTTTGAACTTCTACTTCGGGGGTTTTGTTTTATTTCCTCTTTTGTAGGAATAACTGGTTTTCTTGTAATTATCTTACCTAAAGAGTGATTATTTCCACAAGTACATCTAAATGCATCATTTGGACAAATACAAGATTTACTCCATTTTTTAAAATAGTTTTTAACAATTCTATCTTCTAAAGAGTGAAAAGAGATAATCGCAATAGTACAGTCTTTAAGGTTTGCACTCTCTATTGAATCAAAAAGTCTTTCAAGAACTCCAAGCTCATCATTTACTTCTATTCTAATACCTTGAAAAGGAAGTGTTGCAGGGTGAATTTTTCCTTTGTGCATTTTTTTTGATAAAAGAGTTGATAACTCTTTTGCAGATGAAAATGGTCTATTATTTACAATTAAAGAAGCAACCTTTTTATACTCTCTTACTTCTCCATACTCTTTTAATACTCTTTCTAGTTCATGTTGAGAGTAAGTATTTACAACAACAGAGGCATCTAAAGATTGGTTTTGATTCATTCTCATATCTAAAACTGAACTTTCAAAACCAAAACCTCTATCTTCTTTATCTAATTGCAAAGAAGAAACACCAATATCAGCTAAAATACCTTTTATATTCTCATTTTTAAACTTTTCAATAACATGCTCAAAGTTTCCTTTATTAAAAGTAACTCTATCTTCAAACTCTTTTAATCTATTACTTGAAAATGCTAAAGCTTCATCATCTTGGTCATTACATATTAGCTTTATATTTGGATATTGTTTTAACAATCCTTCACTATGGCCACCATAACCAGTAGTACAATCAATAATATATCCATCATTTATATCTTCAAAAGCATCTAAAGTCTCTTGAAAAAGCACTGGAATATGGGGAATTTGCATTAAATTTGTCCTTAGTAGTTTTTATGTATAATAGCGAAAAAATTATTTAAGGTTTTTTAAAATGATAGACCCAAATACAGTTAAACTTTTAAGTGACTTATCTTTAACAATGTTTAGAAAAAATTTCTTTGGTATCTATCATGGTGCAATATCTTCAAAAGTAGACCATAATACATTTATTATTAATACTTCTGATGCAATCTTTGATGAAATGACAGAAAAATCATTATGTAAGCTTAATATGAATAAAAGAGATTATAGATGGAATGTTGCTAGTATTGAATCAGAAATTCATGCAACTATATATAATAATATACATGAAGCAAAATATATTGCATTTGGAATGCCAATCTATACGACTGCTTATACCTTTGAACATGATGAGATTATTTTTGATGATTATTTTGGGAAAACAGAATTTTCTAAGATAAAAGTATATGACCCTGGAGATTTTGATTCATGGTATGATAGAAATGCTCTAGAGATAACAAAATACTTAAAAGAGTCACAAGAACATATAATTGTTATTAAAGGTGTTGGTACATACGTTTATGACAGGGATATCAATAATCTTGTAAAAAGAATCGCAATTCTAGAGAATTCTTGTCGACTTTTAAGTATAAAATCAACATATAAATAATAAATAGTTAAATTTTATAGCATTTTAACCCCAATATATCAGCTTTTTTAGCTATTTTAAAGGTTAGTTACTATAAAGTTTATTAAATTTTTATCTTACACAAGGAGTTCGTCTATGAACAAAGCTGAATTTATTGATGCAGTTGCTGCAAAAGCTGGTCTTTCTAAGAAAGATGCGAAGGGTGCTGTTGATGCAGTATTAGAAACTGTTACAGAAACTTTAGTAAAAAGAGAATCTGTTAGTTTTATTGGATTTGGAACATTTACAACAGCTGATAGAGCTGAAAGAACTGCAAAAGTTCCTGGAACAGACAAAACTGTTAAAGTTCCTGCAACAACTGTAGCAAAATTCAAAGTTGGTAAAGCTTTAAAAGAAGCTGTAGCTAAGTAATTTTACTTTCTATTCAACTTATGAAGGGTTCATCTTAGGATGGATCCTTTTTTTATGCCTAAATTTCACTCTTTCTAAAAAATTATTTTATTTATTCTATTTCTATTTTTACTCTTTTTTAATTTATCACTTCACACTTTTAAAATAACTTCTATTTTCATAAAAAATATTAAATTATATAGATATATTATAGTTTTATATAAGTTTAATAATAGTTACTATATAGTTTTATATAAGTTTAAATTAAAAAAGAAGTAAAAATGAATGATAAAGAAAAGATTTTTAATGACTTAGTTTCATGTTTAGATACTGAACACACCCTGTTTTCAAAGAAAGATAGATTCCTTCAAAACCTTAATTATGTAAAAAAACTATTATTTTCTGGATTATCAACTAAAAAACAAATAGAACTTTATTCAAAAGAGATTGAAGAGATTTCAAGAAGTGCCTATGAAAACTATTGTAAAAAATATTTAAAAGAAGAGTATGAAAAAGGTTTATTGAATACCCTACTTTTTAGAAATATAAAATCTATTGCTCATTATTTAACACAAGAAGAGAAACCAACTTCAACTAAAATTTACAATATATTATTAGAAAGTGGTTCTTTAAAACAAGCTAGAAATAAAAAAGATTCATCAATTGATTATAAGACATTTGAAGAATTGCTAAAAGAGTTTTTAAAAAACAAAGGTTATGAAAACATAATAGAGTTTGATAAAGAAAAAACTCAAATAAATATAGAAAATACAAATGAAACTACAGCAGTTCAAAATACACAACAAGAAGAAGAAAAGGAAGTAAAAATTGAACTTGTAGATGGAACTTACAAATATTATGATAAAAATCTTTTAAAGACAGAGTTTATTGAGTTTGAAAATAGTTATATTGATAACAATATTAAAGAAACCAACGTTTACTATATTCAAGCAAGATATATAGATAAAGAGTATAGTTTTGAGAAGTTTAAAGAAGTTATAAAAACTAATAATCTAATAGAAAACTATTCAATTATAGTACACAATAATTCAAGTGTTGATACTAGATTATATATTTATAGATTTATTGATAATAAACTTATTATGCTAAAAAGTCTTGATGCAGCCTCTTGTGTCTTTGAATTAGATGAACTAATAAGAAGAGGAAGAACAAACTTTTTTGAAAAACTAGATGAGCATATTCACTACATTACAAATTAACTTTAGATTAAATTTATAAATTTATTATATTTTTTACTTATTTTAATGATATTTCTTGTTATTATATTTAACAAGGAGTTTATTATGTCTTATATTACTTCTATTAGAAAAAACACTTTTCTTTTTTTACTTACTATAGGTATTATTAACACAGTTTTAGCAATCATCGTATTTTTATATATTCAAAACAAGCAAAATGAATTGCTTTATTACTCAAAAATAGATATTGCAAAAACTGAATTTAAAGAAACTAATAAAAAAATAAACTCTGAAATAACCCATTACAAGTTAGTTTTAAACACTATAAAGGACAATAAAGACTTAAAAAGATTTCTAAATGGTGAAAAAAACATCATAAAATATTTAAGTGAAGACCTAAGTGATTTCGTTAAAGCAAATGGAAATATCTTTCAATTAAGATTTATCAATAAAGATGGAAATGAAATAATTAGAATTGATAAAGAGAATGGGATTATAAAAATTGCTGAGAAATTACAGAACAAAGCTAAAAGATACTACTTTAAAAAAACTATGAATCTAAAGGAAGGAGAGTTCTATATCTCTAATTTTGATTTAAATATAGAACATGGGAAAATAGAGGTTCCTTTTAAACCTACAATTAGAATTTCTACACCAATATACAGAAATAACTCCTTTGAGGGAATTATTATTATAAATTTTTTAGCAAATGATTTAATTGATAGTATTAAAGACAAAGAATCCTTTGATGTTTACTTCATGGACAATAAAAACAATTTTCTATTACACCCAGATGAAAACAAAAGTTGGAGTACACAAAGAGGAACTAATTATAAAGTAAAAGAGGAAATACCAAATATATATAAACTAATAGAAAATGAAAATACTAAGGTTTCAGATAAAAAACTGCTTTATTATATAAACTCTATTGATATAACGGATAATAAGTTTTATATAATCTATTCTATAAAAGAGCAATTATATGATGCCTATATAGAAGAAGCAACTAGAAATATAATTCTTTTCTTTGTTGTAATCTTTTTATTTTCAATTCCTTTTGTTTTCATAGGAGCATATTTCCAATCAATAAGAATGGAAATACTTGATAGATTAATTAATAATATCCCCTTCCCTATCTGTTTAAAAGATAAAAATGGAGTATTTTTATTAGTAAATGAGTCATTAATTAAACTATATGGATGTACTTCAAAAAAACAACTTATTGGTAAAAAATCTTATGAGTTTACCCATAGAAGTCTTCCTTATACATCAAAAGAGAAAGATAATGATGTTTTAAAAAAACAAAAAATAAAATTTGTAGATACAATAACACTTAAAAACAATAAAAAACTTTACTATGATACAAGAATTATAAAAATCTCTTTCTTTGGACTTTTTAATAAAACATATATTTTAGGTATAGCCATTGATATCACTGCAATGAAAACTCTTAATGAACAACTACAGAAAAAAGTAGATGAAGAATTAGAAAAAAGATTAGAAGCTGAAAGAATATTAGCACAAAAAGCTAAACTTGCAGAAATGGGAAATATGATTGATAATATAATTCATCAGTGGAAACAGCCACTAAGTATTATTAAAGTTACTTCACAAGCCCTTGAAATGAATCTAGAGATGAAAAATCTATCAGAAGAACAAAGAGAATACTATATTAAAACTATTATAGAAAATGTAGACTTTATGAGTGATACGGCAAATGATTTTAGATCTTTTTTATCTCCCGATAAGATTAAAAGTGAATTTACTATAAAAGACTGTACTAATAAGATTTTAAAAATCCTATTCTTACGCTTTAGAAAACAAAAAGTTGAAGTAATAAACAATGTTGAAGAAGATATTAGAATTTATGGATACAAAAGTGAATTATGCCAAGTGCTTTTAAATATTTTCAATAATGCCCTTGATGAATTTAATGAAAAAAATAAAACAGAAGATAGCAGTATTAAAATAAGTACTTATAAAAAAGAAGGTTTAATAGTTATAGAAATTGAAGATACAGCTGGTGGAATCAAAGAAGAATATATAAATAAAATATTTGAAGATAGATTTACAACAAGAAGTAAAGAAGGAACAGGTATTGGATTGACAATATCAAAGAGAATTATTCAAGAAAGTTTCAACGGTACAATCAAAGTCGAAAATAAAAATAAAGGAGCATGTTTCATCATAAAGCTTCCCCAAGAAGTCAACACTCTAGAAAACTAAAGTTTTTTCCATTAAGAATGGATAAGAGATATCAGCTTTACTACTTTTTTTAAAACCAAACTTTTTATAAAAAGATATAAGTTTTTCTAGATTTAAGCCATTTGAATCTAAAGGCAAAGGATTTAAATAAATCTTTTTATATTTACTCTGTTTTGAAATATATTTTAAAATACCTTTTAGGGTTTCAGTTCCATACTTTAGGTTTCTAAAAGCAGGTAGAGTTTTTATTATTTCTAAAGTCAATGTATCATTTTCAATACTAACATTGCCAAATGAAATATCATTATTATTAAACAACATTTTATCTTTCTTTTTTAATACTTTCATGCCAAGTCCTTCAGTTAGTACCATAATAGTATCATTTCATAATATATTTTAACTATATATAGTTTTATTAAAATTATTTTTTAATTTATATATCAGCTTATTATAAAATTATTTTTAAAGAACTAATTCTCAGACTTAATTTTACTTTAAACAAAGGAGTAATACAATTTGTTATATACCGTAAGGAGGTAGTTATGCAAATCAATAATGTACAACTTGACCAATCGCCTTATTTAAATTTAAATCAGTCACTAAATAAAATCTCTTCAGGAAAAGAGATTAATAGTGCTGCAGATGATGCTTCCTCTCTATCAATATCTGATAAACTAAGAACAGAAGCAAGTGGACTAACTCAATCTATTGATAATGTAAATAGTGGTTTAGCTTCACTTCAAATTGCTGATAAATCTATTAGTGAGCAATCTAATATTTTAGATACAGTAAAAGAGAAACTATTACAAGCATCTACTGATACTACTTCTCAACAAGGAAGAGATCAAATATTAACAGAAATCAAAGACTTGTTACAAAACTTTGATGATATTGCTTCTAGCACTAATTATAACGAGCAAACTTTGTTACAAAATGCTAGTGAAGACAAAGCAGCAAGTCAAAGTCAACAGTTTCAAGTAGGAACATCTTCTGAAGATATAATTGAAACAGACTCTATTCAATCAAATACAGTAGGAGTTGGCTTAGAAAGTTTAGTTAATCAAGACCCTTCTTCTTTTGATGCAAGTACTGCAAGAGCTTACTTAGGGGATGTAGATGAAGCATTAACTAAATTAAATGATTATAGAGGAGATTTAGGTTCTGTTCAAAATCAGCTTCAAAGTTCAGGAAGAAACTTATTTACACAAGTTACATCTACAAGAGAAGCGGGTTCAACAATTGCTGATTTAGATTATTCTAAAGAGATAAGTGATTTTAACAAACAAAATATTTTAGCTCAAATAGGAGCTTATGGGGCAGCTCAATCAAGCAATATAAATCAAAATATTGTTACTAGATTACTTACATAAAGCTAGGGATAACTCCTTAGCTTTAAAAACTTATTGAGTGAGTGATTCTAATTCTTTTTTTAGGTCTTTTTGTAACTTTATAGTGTTCTACACCATTGTAAACAAAGTAGTTTTTGTATCCAGTTATAACTTTTCTTTCAACATTTTTATAAGTATCATAGCATTCTGTTCTTGTTACATATCTATAATCTGCATTAGATGAAGAGTTATAGTTATTTCTAATCTCATGGGCAACTTTACCACCTAGAAGACCACCAACTATTTGAGCTGCTACTCTACCATTACCTTTTCCAACTTGACTTCCTAGAACTGCCCCAGCTGCTACACCAACTAATGTATCAATTCCCAGACTATCATTTCTTACATGTGAACCTTGGTCATAATGTCTAACTCTTTTTCTTACCTTATCACATTGTCTTTGAGGCTCTTGTTCATATACATACTCATAAACTGGTTCAGAATATCTTACTTTTGCAAAATCATGAAATCTATCACCTCCTGCAAAAAGTGAACTTACTAAAAGTGTTGTTGCTAATACTAACTTTTTCATAATAAAACCTTTTTAAGACCTAAAATAAACTTTAGGTCTCTATTTTAAGCTACTGATATGTTCAGCAACTGCTTTAATATCTGCGTCTGAAAGTCTTGTCACTTGACCTTTCATTACACCTTTCATTGGTCCTCCATAAGAACCATCTTTGTATCCTTTTAAAGCTGCGACAGTTTTTTCTACATCCCAACCTTTAATAACAGCAGATTTTCCTAAAGCTGCTTTTTCAGCATTTGCACCATGACACCCTGCACATGAATTATAAATTTTAGCTCCATCACTTGCAAATAAAGATGTTCCTGCGATTACTGCTAAGCTCATTAAGATTTTTGTAGTTTTCATATCATACTCCTTAATTTTTATAGAAGAAGTATAAAAGTTAATCGTGAAGTGATTGTGAAGATTTTATTTTACTATTTTAGTTTCCCAAATACTTTATATTTATCCCAATAAATATCTAAAGCTTTATCAAGTTGTTCTTCATTTAATTTTGTAGCTTTTTTTACTCCAAACCTCTTTATAAAAGCTTCTGGCATAATAGTAGTCTCTTTAGTCGGATTATTTAAATAAGTAGTCATAGCCTCTTTTACACTACGTTCACTACTATATTTTAAAAGATATCTATAAAAGTATTTATCAATTGATACAGGCAAACTTTTATGACAAGATACACAATTGTTTTCGTAAATATCATTTGCATTTAAAAATAAGGCTAAAGAAAAAAGAGTAAAAACTATTTTTGCCATGTTACTTCCATTTTTGTTCCAATTTTCTCTTGAGATTGAACATTTATTTTAAGATTATACTCTTTTGCTATCATTGAGACAATATTTAAGCCTATTCCAAAGCCCCCTACACTCTTATCAAATCGTGTATACCTCTCAAATAGTTGCTCAACTTGAGTTTGGCTCATTCCTTTTCCACTATCTTCAATTATTAAGCTATTCTCTTGTAAAGAGACTTTTATTTGCCCTTTTACCTTATTATATTTTATTGCATTTGAAAGAAGATTATCTATTAGTTTTGATATTTTTTTATTATCACAAAAAATAAATATATCTTCTTTTATAGAAGTTCTTATCTCTATTTTTTTAACATCAGCAAGGGTTTTAAAATAATCAACCCTTTGTCTTACTATTTTTGAAAGATTTATATTCTCATCTTGAGAAATGATTTTATTATTTAATGTAAGATAGGTTAAGTCTTCATAGATATTAGAAATAGTTTTAGCTCCTGTATCTATTCTTTTTATTTTTCTAGCTAACTTTTCATCTAAAGATTCAATATCTATCATCTCTACATTTGTAATTACAGCAGAAACAGGAGTATTTAATTCATGGGTTGTATCTTTGATAAATCTATCAAGCAAGTGTAATGCATCTCTCATTGGTTTTAAAAATAGCTTTAATAAAAAATACCCAAAAAAAACCATAAAAGCGAAAGCTATTAAAATAAATAGTGCAATCTCTTTTTTTAAGTTCTCAAACCAAAGTAAATCATCTTTGATTTCTAAGACCACATATTTTGCTCCTAAATAGTATGATTCAGGTTGCTCAACAAAGTGTATTTTAGAATCAGTTGTATAAACTTCACTATTAAAATCTACATTTTGAGACTCTAAAGTTGAGAAAATAAGTTTTCTATCACTATCATAAATAGCAGAATTAAAATTTTCATCCCTTGGATAAAACTTATATTTATCAAAGTTGATATGTAAATCTTTTAATCTAAATATTAATTCACTAGAATAATCTTGCATTGAAGCTCTTTTTTGTTGAAGCATCAAGTCTTTTTGAAAGGAGTAATACAAAAATGAAATAAATAGTAATATAACTATTGTAAAAAAAGAGTATAAAGTTAAGAAGCCTAAAAGTGTCTTCTTCTCACTTTGAGTTAAATCTATATCCAAGCTTTTTAAGACTAACAATTTTATCTTTTCCTACTATTTTTCGTAAGTTTTTAATATATGTTCGAAGTGAGTTATCACTTGGTTCCTCATCATAATCCCAAACATTCTCAAGTATTCGTTCATGAATAAGTAGTTCATCACTATTTTGTAAAAAGAACTTTAGTAATCTAAGCTCTTTAAAATTTAAAGGAATAATTTCATTGTCTTTAAGTAATTCATTTGTTTGAGTATTAAACTTTACATTTTCAGTAATATCAAGTAACTCTTGTTTTTGAGAATACTCTCTTTTTATAATTGTTTGAACCCTCAATAGCAATTCTTTTAATTCAAAAGGCTTTCTAATATAATCATCACAACCACTTTCAAAACCTTCTTCTAATGAGTCCATAGAGTTTAAAGATGTAATAAATATTGCTGGTGTTTTATTTCCTTCACTTCGAACTTGCTTTAAAAGTTCAAAGCCGTTCATTGAAGGAACATTTACATCAAGTAAGAAAAGATCAAAGTTTTGCTCATAGATAAGTTCATTTGCTTCATCACCATCATAAGCAGGCACTACATTAAAACCCTGCTCTTCAAAATACTCAACTATAGTCTCGCTAAGTGTTAAGTCATCTTCAAGAAGTAATAGTTTAGTTTTCATTATCTTTTCATCTTTTTTAAGTTCTTTTGATACATAGTTTTTTCTTTGGGAGTCATAGTTGAAATTCTACTTCTTAATTCATTTTCAAATTTCTTTTTATTTTTATTATCAACATAACCCATGATTGAAATAAGTTCTTGAGTACTCATCTCAGAAAAGTTCTCTGCATGTGCAAATGTAGCGAAAAGTGCAATAATTAAAATACTTAAGTGTTTTCTCATATACTATTCTCTTAAATAATTTTTGATATGATAACATATTAATTGTAGAAAAATCGTAAACGAACTATTATAAAACATAAAAAAGAGAGATATATGAAAAAAACACTACTACTTTCTATTTTTGCATCAGTTATTTTGTCAGGATGCTTTGGTGGACAACAAAAAGAAGAGACATGGACATCATTAATTTACCCAGATAAAGCAAATGAAAAAAGAAGTAAAAAGCATGGAGTTTACAAAACTTTAGAACAATGTCAAGTTGAATCTAAAAAAGAGTTAGACAGACTAGAGTTAAGTACAAGAGGTACTTATCAATGTGGATTAAACTGTGAATACCACGAGGGAATGAAATTAGATATTTGCGAAAAACTTAGCAAATAAACTCTTAAATGCAAGAAATAAATCTAAAATACCTTTTTAAACTACTACTTGAAAACAAGAAAGCACTTATTCTTGGTCAAGTAGTAACAATCATTGCTATTGCTATTAGTGTTCCTATTCCATTAATGCTACCTGCTTTAGTAGATGAAGTACTTTTAAATAAGCCGGACTTTTTTTTAAATACAATCAACTCTAATATTGGAGCTGGAAATGCCTTTTATTATATTGCTATTGTAACTATAGCCGTTATACTATTAAGGTTTTTACACTTTATTTTTAATGTCATTACAACTAAAATCTTTACTAAAATCTCAAAATACATAACCTTTGAAATAAGAAAAAAAGCGATTAAACATCTTGAAAAAGTATGCATGAATGAGTATGAAGGCTTAGGAAGTGGTTCTATTGCAGCAAACTTAGTAACTGATGTAAATACTTTAGATGACTTTATTATAAAAGGAGCTAGTAAATTTGTAGCTTCAGTTTTAACACTTATTGCTGTATCTATTGTAATGATAGCTATTCATCCGGTATTAGGATTGATGATTTTGTTAATTCAACCAATCATAATGCTTATTTCAAAGAAAATAGCGAAAAAAGTTGGTGTTCTAAAAAAAGAAGAGAACCAAGCAATTGAAGAGTTTCAAAATGATATTGGAGAAACCCTAGAACTATTTGGACAAATAAAAGCAAGCAATAAAGAAAACTACTTTTTTGAAAACTCAATAACAAAAGCTAACAATATAAAAAATACTTCAAATGAATATAACTATAAAAGTGTTGCTTATGAAAGATTTTCATTTACTGTTTTTTTAGCCTCTTTTGAAATCCTTAGAGCCTCAGGACTACTTATGGTTGCATATAGTGACCTTAGTATTGGTATGATGTTTGCAATGTTTGGATATATCTGGTTTATTATGACACCAGTTCAAGATATTCTTTCAATGCAGTACTCATATACTACTGCAAGTGCTGCTATGAAAAGAATAAATAAAATATTTACTCTAAAAAAAGAACACACAGGAAAAGAAGTATTAGAAAAAGATGCAAATATACATATAAAAATAGAAAATCTAAACTTTTCATATAATAAAGATAAAAAAACTTTACAAGATATCTCTTTTGAAATTAAACCTAAAGACAAAATAGCCCTTATTGGTGCAAGTGGAAGTGGTAAAACTACCTTAAGTCAGATTATTGCTGGTTTTTACGAAAAAGACTCTGGAGATATAAAATACAATGGTATTAGTAGTGATAACATTGACAAAAAATCGTTACGAGAGTCTATATTCTTAGTTTTACAAATGCCCATACTATTTAATAACACCCTTAGATTTAATATAACAATGGGAAATGAAAACATTAGTGAAGAGATGATTTTTAAAGCTTTAGAAGTAGCCCAATTAAAACATACTGTTTTAAGTATGCAAAATGGTTTAGATACTATTGTTGGAAGACATGGTATTAGACTTAGTGGAGGACAAAGACAAAGGCTATCTATTGCTAGAATGATTATTGCAAACCCTAGCGTAGTTATTTTTGATGAATCTACCTCTGCACTTGATGTACATACAGAAGCAAAACTATTTAATGATTTAAAAGAATTTTTAAAAGATAAAACTGTTATAACAATTGCCCATAGATTAAGTACTGTAAAAAATGCAAATAAAATCTATGTTTTAAATGATGGAGAACTAGTTCAAAGTGGAACCCATGATGAACTAGAAGAGGAAGAAGGTCATTATTTAGATTTTGTAAAAAAACAATTAATATAAAGGATAAGTTATTATTTACTATTTAACTTTAGAAGATTTACAAGATGAAGAAATATTAAATAAGCATATTTATCCTAATATGAAAGAGAACTACTACTGGAGTGATGACTTATCTTGTGAGTTCTATATTGAAGCTGCTAAAAAAGGATTCATTACTACTTCTATGTATGATAAAGAAGAGTTTGTTTTACTCCCTGAAATACAATTTGACTATGCTGTACTACATTTTGATGATATTAAAGTCCCTAGAAAAGTAAAAAAATTGATAAAGGAAAATAACTATATTCTTGATATAAGTCAAAATCTTGAAAAAGTTTTAGACAAAATAAATGCTTACCACCCCAATTCATGGTTAACACAAGAGTATATAAACATATTAAATAACATTAAAATTAATTCTAGCTTATATGATAACTTTAATTTATTTAGCATAGAATTATACGAAAAAAATGACAAAAAACTCATTTCTGGAGAGATTGGCTACCAAATTGGCTCAATTTATACATCATTATCTGGATTTACTACAAAAAATAAAAAATATAACAATTGGGGAAAATTACAATTGGTTCTATTAAATGATTATTTGAAAAGTAATAATTATAAAATGTGGAATTTAGGGCATCCACAGCTACAATACAAGACTGATTTAGGTGCAAAAATTTATAATAGAAAAGAGTTTCTAGAACTCTGGAATAAAAATAAATAAGACACTTTCTTATTATATTTGTCACATTTTTAAAATTTTGGAAAGAATTGTCTCACAATTGTCTCAATTTTAAGCTTTCCTATAATTATATGTGTTATAATTAAAATAAAAATATGAGGTGTCATTATGAGCAGCAATATTACAATAGATTTAACGAAAGAAATGGAAAGATTTCTAAAGAGTAAAGCAAGAGAGTTTAACTTACCTCTTGAAGAGACTTTAAAAGAGATTTTAAGCCAACAAGTTGATAGTAGAATTGATCTTGGAAAAGGTTTCTACTATGATAAAGTTCTTAAAAAAGTTTTTGATAGAAAAAATGTTGATGTGGGTCTTACTAAAACACAAATGAACATTTTCCATACTATCTTAAAAAGCCAAGGAACAATTGTTGATGTAGAAACAATTAAAAAGAATGCTTGGAAAGATAAAAATACTTCTATCTTTACATTAAGAAATATGATTAAACAAATAAGAGATAAAACTTATTATGGTTTAATTAAGAGTCACTCAAGTAGAGGTTACTCTGCAGGATTCTAATATTTAGACACTTTTGTGTCTAAATATTTTATTTTACAAAGGGATTTTTATTACCTTGATATTTAGAAATAAGATTATTTCTTTTTCTTTCCCAATTATTTACTGGGTCAAGTTTATCCCAAGCTATAAATAGTTTTTTATCTTTTTTAGAAATTTTCATTCCATACTGCTTTTCAAAATAAAAATATGTTCTAGCAATATTTCCTTTTATATTATCTGCTGGTTCTGCAACTCTTCTTTTAAAATCTACTTCAAAATCAATTGTCTCACCATAAAATCTTTTTTCTCCATCAATGAAGCCATATCTAAAGTTTGATCTATCTGCATTTAATTCCCCAATTGCTGGAACTAAATTATGCATATCTGCTTGCATCAATCGATATTGTTTATTTACTTTTGTACAACATCTTCTTCCTTTGTACTCTTTACCACTCTTTTTAACACAAGCTTCATTTCCCTCTCTCCAGCAAGTAAATTGTCTTCCAAAGTTTTCAGCAGGAATTACGTGTTCCCTATTATACGAAAATATTTAAGAAAATGGACAAAGTATAAAATACCTATTAAACTACCTTTTTAAATTATAGATTATGTCCATTATCTATAATAAAAATTTTTATTTAAAGATTGCAATTGTCCATATTGGATTTGATAATGAAATTTTACTTTTCAACATGGAATCCTTTTTCTTTAAATATGGTGAAAATCAGATAATTTTCAATTTAGATTTTGGTAATTATGTATGTACTTAAACCTTTACTCTCTACAATCTCATAAAAGTCAACATGATTACTTATATTTTCTGAAACTAGCTTTTTGTAGTAATTTTTTCTCTCTTGTTTCATTTGTGAACCAAAAACTACTTGAGTTAATATGCCAGGAAAATCAAATAGCCCATAATTTTCTTCAACATATCTCCATTCTTTTTCATAGTTCCATACTGGTGTTTTTGTACTGATAGTGGAACGAAATACTTCATCTTCAAATGAGACACGTTGTATATTTGCCTGTCCAGAACCTGGTGCCATAATTTGTACCTCATTTTTAAAGCCTGCTTTAAATGTTGGCTTTACGGGAGAGTAAATAACGGGTAAACAATGCCTTTGATTTGAAAGTTTACAGTCACTTAAAGTACTAAATCCTAGAGCAATACCTTCATGATTTGCCCCATAATGAGCCCACATTAATTCATTTGAATGGTCTTCACTCAAACTAAAAATACCAACATTAGATATACGGTCTCGCATATCTTTAATAATATTCTCTGGTCTTGACAGTATTATTCCATGGTCAGAGTATAGTTTTCTCATTGCTTTAACTTTTTTTGAATGATCCATTTTAGTAAAGCGTTTAATCCATCGCTTAGTTTCTTTCTCACTAAGTGAAAATAAACACTTAGGTGGTCTAAGTGAGTGATGTTGCATTAACACACCCATTAACTGAGCCTTTTCAAGCGTACGAATAGTTTCTTCTTCCCATTTAGCTGGAATTTCTCCAATTCTACACTCTAGTGGATCATTTAACTTAGCTGGAGAAGATAACCAGATTTTCTGATTTTTAATTATTTCTTCAGTACGTATGGAGTCCTCACGATATTTATAAAGTACTTCAGGCTTCAATTTACACCTTTTTAAATAATTTTATATTAATAGCCAAACCGTTGACTTGTTATTATTATGCCACTGAATAAATTAAACTATATGTCAATATATAAAATACTATACATATCTTTTACTAATTTCATTCAAAAAATATATCCCTTTTTTTCTATAAAAATTACAAATTATCGTAGCATTTTCATTTTCACCAAGCATATATAATGATTCAATAGTATTTTCAATTTGTTTTTGCTTATACATTGGAAAAATCTCATTTTTAAGCATTTCTATATAAATCTCACTAACATATTTAGGATTGTTTTTAACAAGTCTTTCAAGCTCTTCTACAATAAAATAAGAGTTGTGATTTTTCTCAGTATATTTTGCAGTAAGTTTTAGACAGGGCAATATTTTTTCATCAATATCATCTATAAAAACAAACCATTTTGATAAAATTGAAAAAATCTCTTGAGTAACACTCGAATCATCTTCCTTAAACACTTCATATATTTTTTGCCATAGACTAAATATTTTTGTTCGTGATTCTTCAGTGATATTTTTTCTATCTACTTGCCACATGAATCTAATCACCTCAAGTATAGATTCTTGATCTTTTGACTCTATAACATCAAAGATAGTTTCATTGTCTTTAGAAGAATTGTACATTATACAAATATGCTGAATAACTTTTCGTTTTGTACGATCAGATTTAAATTTAAAATTTAGTGCTTTCTCAATGTGCCCATATTGTTTAAATTGTTCATATATGTCTGTATAAACTGTCGATGAGTATAAAAAGTATCCAGATATGGCAATCTCCCACAACTTATCGTTTTCTGTAGGGAAAATTCGGTTAAAATTGCTATCTACCCACTCTTTATCCAAAAAGCTAAGATTTGGTAAATAATCTCCTAAAATTGTAAATATAGATTTTGAATACTCAGTATTTTCGTCAAGCTGTTTTGTAAAAAACTCTTTTACATCATCTTCCCACTTAACACTATGAGAACTGTTTAATCTACCGTATCTTAGTGTATAATTAATAAGCGCATGTAATGCCTTGCCATTGATAGAATTTAATACATAAGTATTCATATCATTATCATATTCTATTTGCTCCTCTTCCTTATGTTTTAGCAGTAGAAAAAGAATCTTTTTTGCCTCTGGAAGATACTGTTTATCAAACGCATTCTCATCATTTTGAGTACCATATTTGACTAAACTTGCTATTTGACCTTTTAACCACAATACATATTGCTTATCTGATGCAAAAAAATCTTCATCCAAAATGTCTAAAATAAAATCAAAAACTTTACTCCACTCAAATTTTTTCTTTTCTTTCCAAGCGTTTGTGAGACCGTATATAAGATGATATTTATAGATCCAGTCAAGCTCTATAAACTTTTCTAATTCTAACGAATACTTATTTGGATTTTCTTTTACACAATCTGCCAAATCATTAGCCAGTCCTTCTATAAGATCGCTATCATTAGTAAATCTCTTTTTTTCTATTTTTGATGGATCAAATGCTTTGATATCTTGGATAATTTCATCTACTGTTTTATTGCAAAAAGCATCTTTTTCTTCAATTGGACTTTCACGACCAACAGCTGTAACCCCATAAGTCCACATATCAAACCCTGGATGTTCAAGCTCATAAGAGTTTATAGAATTGTATTTTTCATACAATTCTTGTGCTTTTGCACTTGATACTTTGATACTCAACAACCACTCTTTTTTCTTATAAGCCGTAACAATTTCCAACTGTTCAGCAGATACATCATCATAATACTTGGAATAATCCAAGCTTTCTATCCAAGCAATAAGCTTGTCAAACTCATCTTCAATAAATTTCCTATTATTATCTTCCAAAAGTTTATAAAGTTCATGTTTGAAGGTAGTGTTTATTGCATTTTTATAAGCATCAAACCAGTTCCAAAATAACTCTTTTAATTCATCATACTTATTGTTGATAGTATGAAATGCTAATCTTTTAAAAATAGGATGCTCTTCATCTAAAAAATTTTCTATAAAGCTTTTTACTTTATCTGCATCAAGATACTCTAATAAATCCCTTGAAAAAGAGATAATCTGATTATCATACCTATCGGGAGAACTATTTTGAGGATGTTCCTCAATAGAAGCTATCCAAACATTGTTAAATGCAGCCTCATCTTCATCAATAACCTGTTTTACAATAGATATTAATATCTCAAGTCCAGATATATCAATCATTTCAACTATTGATTGAGAGTGTTTCTCTAAAAGGCTATTTAACCAATATTTTTCAAGTAATGGCTCTCTTTCCTGATAAGATTTTCCTTTATCTTGAATTTCATAATCAAAAATAACCATTAAAAGACTTAATACATATTCATTCATGCCATTATCAATTAGCACAGGTAAAACAACTTCTTCAATTTCGCTGTTTAATAGACCACGGCCTCCTGAATCTTTTAGAAGCATATGAATCATATCAATATGCTCCAATGTTATGTTTTCTTTTGGAAGATTGAATAATATTTTAACAATAGAATAATCAGTATAATAATCATAACTTTTATGCTTTTTTCTAAAATCAAAAAATGCATTAACTATATCAAGTAAAATATTTGTAGTGTCAATTCTCTCTTCTTCTTTATTTTGCAAAGAAACTGTTTCTAAAAAACTCAAGAAAATTTTCATATCCTCTTTCGGTTTAAAATAGTTTTCTTTATACAAAGGTTCAAGCCAAACATATAGATTTTGATACTTAGAAGCATTTTGAAAAAAGTATTTTTCATAATCTGGATTTAACTTCATTTTTTGGATAGTTGATTCGATTTTATTCAAAATGGATTCCTTAACACTTCATCTATCTCATCAAAATTGTTTTGTAAGACATTGGTTGTGGTTTGAATTTGCTTTACCCATTCTTCAATCACTATAGGCAACTGCTTAAACCCTTTTTTATCTTTTGAATATGGTATGAGCTTCACTTTCATCTGATCAAAATATATCTGTTCAAAATCACAAAGTCTTTTTTCGTGAGTATAGTATCCACCAAGATAAAAATAATGATTTTCACTAAGGGTAATATTTTTATACATATGCTCCAGTAGTTCAAATTCTCCAAGCCCGTAACCTACAAATAGCACTGTTTTAGTAAAAAGTGATTCTAAAAACTTTATAAACTCCTTGTCTTTGTATCTTGTAAAATATTGCTCTACCGTAAATATTAGACTAGCAGGTTCATTTATGCTTCCATGTATTTTGTACAGATTCTTATTTACAAGAGCCGTGCTTCCCGTAAACTTACTTGTTATGATATTTTGAGGGCTAAATATTTGGTCTATGTGTCTGTCAGCGTTAGTAGTGACAAAGATACCATTTAAATTAAAGAGATCTCTGTAAGTTTTTAGTTTTGGATTTGTTGGTACAACTTTTTCATCGTTCAATGATTTTTTCATCTCTTCCAAAAATAGTTCATCATTTCCACTCTTAGATAAAATGCCATTGCATATGGTAATTACTTTTTTGCTGTTACCACTTTGTTCCAGCATATTTCTTAGTTGTGTTGATTCAAAATTATTTAGTAATGGTTCATCTTCTCCTAAAGTATTTTCACATCGTTTGATTAAATCGTTTGCTAAACCATTCCAATCTGAGCAACCTAACTCATAAGACATACCTGCACCAATAAATATTACCAATTCACCTATTTCGGCAGCTTGTTTTATGCGTGTTGGTAGTTCAGGTATTTCAATAATGTTCATCAGTTTTCTTATCTAAATTAATAGAGATTATCATTAATTATTAACCCTTATATTAAACATTTACTCTAGCCCATTATATATAAGCTAGCCTAAAAAATAGCAAATAATATATAAAAAAATATAATATATTAAAATAATGACTAACACTTTAAAGCTAATAATATTATTTTAATTTTTTTATGTATCTAATATATATTTGATAATAATACATCAGTTAATTAAAATGTTCATTATTTATAGGTCTATTTGTTTTGAGTAATTGTTCTAATTTATCAATTCTTTCTAAATACATTAGCTCTCTATTCAAACATTCTTCATATAATTTTTTATAGTGAAGAAACTTCTCTTTGTACTTATCTGACTTATTTTGTAATTCTAGGATAGGCTTGATATCTTTTTCATTAGCTTTTTTGATTTCTTCAATAAGCTCATCAAAAACAGGTCGTGATTTTTTAATCGTCCCTTTTTTTCTACCAGCTTCAAGAGATACATTATCATTGTTAATTTTACTACCTTTTGGTATTCGTATAGGTACATTATTCTTAAGTCTTTCTAACGCTTCAAAGTAATCATCTATTATTTCATTACTCATTATTTTCTCCATTAACTTTTTGATATAAGGATTTCAACTGATTTAATTCCATATTAATTGTTTTATATTCAATAGATTCACGTTCAAATTGTGCCAAAAGATTTTTTTCCTTGGTAATCACTTTTTCAATTTTACTCTTTTTTAAAATACCACAATCGCAAGAAAAACACTCTGTTAATGAATTGGTCAAAAAAGAATCACAAGGATCTACCGAAATACATCCACCTAATGCAGTTTCTTTGTAATACAAATCTCCATTTTGAAATAATTTTAAGGTTTTCTGTTTATCTTCTAAAATGTATGATGTATAATTACTTGTTATTGCTGATTTTTTTAATTCTATTTTTTTACCATAACTCCCAAATAGCTTTTCATCGCTAAAAATTACGTTCTTTATAAATTCTAATGTTTTAATTTCTGGTTTAGTATTTTTAAGTGTTTTAATTAAATCTTCACTATACAATTTATCAATATTAACGTTATTTGTAGCTCCATTTGAATAATACAATGTCATATCTCTAAATAAGTGTTTTAATTGAATTTGCAATGCACCGATACTAACAAGACCACTTTTTATTGAATAGACTGATAAAGATCTTCTATACTGATGAGTTGTAAAGCACCATCTTGAATCAAGTTGAAACTTGTCTTCTTCTGTCCAATTCCTAAAAGGGTCAATAGACTCTAATTCTTCTAAATCCTTTGGTGTTAATATAACTTTACTTTCATCTAAATATAACTCATTATTGACCTCTAAACTGCATAATGATAATGATTCCATATTATTTAATCTTAAAAAATTAACAGAAAGGAATAAAGGAGGATTATTTAGAATTATAAAATTTTTATGTTTTTTAAGAATTGAAATGTTTATTTTTTTAAAAATTTTAAATATAATTTTGATCTTATTTAAAGTTACCCATCTAGTTTCTTTTTGTCTTCCATCTAATTTTGTTGTGAATCCAATTATAAAACTTTTTGAATTGTATTGCTTAAAAGAATTTATATTTAAACTATAAGCCTCTTCACTTCTCATTCCACTATAAGTATGAATTAAATTTTTAGAAGTTGCTTGTAATTGCTTTATAAATGTAATAAATTCTGCACGATTATTAATATTATATTTTTTGAATAAATCTTCTAGTTTATAAAAGTTTACAGCATTAAGAAACCTTTTTTGAGGTTTTTCATGATCTGCTTTTTGATTCATATAATTTTCAATAAAATTAGATAACTCATCAATATGATTGAAAATATAATCAATATGATTCCATCTTGCTTCTATTGCATAAGATAATATTCTTGATGGAATAATAGGGGTTTGCTTTTTATTCTTTTCTCTAATTTTTCTTGCTTCATCTAAATAAGTTTTTGTTTTTTTGTTGATTACTATTTTATAGGGGAAACTTTCATGGTAAGTATTTGACAGAAATTTAAAAAAAGCTGGCAAGTGTATAAAATCTTTTTTCATTGAAATTTGATGTTTAACATATTGAAACAATATGCTCTCATCAGAAAAAAAGTCACTAAAATTTAAATTCTTTTCTGTAAGCCATTTTGATATAGGGACAATACACCCTCTAAAATATTGTCCTTTAATTGTCTTAGCTTCAAGTTGTCTTCCAAAACGACTTTTACCATACATTAAAATCATATAAGCAATAGTTTTTGCTTGTTTTCTAAGGGCTTTTTCAATTTGGCCAAAATCTAATTTACTATCTGTTCTAGTTGAGTTGATGGAATATGAGCTTAAGTCCCATATGTCATCATAAAAATAGGAAATAGTATTTCCAGTGTTATCTGCTGAAATAATTGTTAAATCATTTACTTTTGAAAATTCCTGTGTTTTACCTACCTTATCATACCAATAAGTAGAGTTAGATATTATTTTCTGTTCAACCATGATTTACAACACTCCAATTTCTATAAGCATTTCTAATCTTTTTTCCCAATAATAGGATAATATTTCATGTTCAAAAACCTCTTCTCTAATTTTCTCAACTAAATCCTTTTGGTGTTTAGAGATTTCTTCCAAGAGATAATTAATTCTATCAATAACAACTAAGTAAATTGAATTGAAATGTTCAATTGAATCAGCTTTATTCTTTGTTTCTTCAATAATATACAGAAGACTCAATAATTTTCTTACATCATCACTATCAGCATGACATCGAAAATGTTTACAGAACAAACAACCTTCACTTTTTTCACAATCAATATTTATAGATTTTAATTTTATATCACTATCAGGATTACCAAAAGATGAACAGTGGCCAGCAGTAATTTCTTTATCATTAGATGAGTGTATTAATGCAGATTTATTTAAATTATTATAATATTTTGTCATTTGTTCTGCACTAGTTTCTTCGTTTTCTCCAGTGTAATGCTTTAGTAATGTAACTACACTTACTTGAGCCGTGTTCGCTGCTTGGATTATTCCATGGTGCCTTATTAAATATTTTGTTTTATATAATCTTATTGTTCTTGAGGTTAAAAATTTTAACTTTTCTGTATTAAAAATTTTACTTATTCGATTATTGATTGAAGATGACAAATTACCACTTTTAGCTGTAGTTGAAGAATAGGTACTTTCACCATATCCTTGAAAAAACAAATAATCACTCTTGAAATTATGCAAAAGCAAATAGCTTCTAATCTCTAGAAATTTTTTAAACAAATTCAAAAATTTTGAAGCAATTTGGAATTTAACTATTTTATCTCCTGCACGATATTTTATATTTTTAAAGTCTTTCATTTCTTTTTGAACAATATAGTTTTCATTCCATTTTAATGTGGATGCAGTTGAATCATTCATTCCTGTCGTAAATAAAAACAAAATATAGTAGGTTTGAACTCCTAATTGGGCTATTGCTAAACGCTCAGAACTAAACTGATTATTATTTGCATTTTGCAAATATTGATTAAAAACTCTTATAGCTTTTTTATATGTGTCTCTTTTTCGTTTATTAATATTTAAATATGGTTCATAGTATAAGTCTTCATACGTTAGAACTTTCCCTGTGTGGCAATCAAAAGCGCTGTTTTTCATTACTTTTAATTCATTAGCAATAAATCCTTTTGTATAGGGAAGAAACCAATAGTTAGTATTTGTAATGATTGCTTTATATGGATAGGTAGCATTATTAATTATAAAATCATAAATACTTTCAAATAAATCATGATAAAAATTAAAACAAAATTGAATATCAGATTCATTCATTGCCTTTGTAGTTCTAGTTTCATTACCTGAATGAACTAACATAGTTGATTGTTTTATTTCTATAGGCTTAACACTAAATAAATTTGAGAGTAACTTTAAGGCTTCTTTTTGCAGTTTACTGGCTGTTCTTTGAGTGTATTTACTTTGTTGGATAGATGATTGAAGATATTTAGTATATCTTAAAAAAGCTTTTCTAGCTTGATTGATATCATTAATAAAATTTAAATTAGCATTATCAGCATATTCGATAAAGTACTTAACTTCTTTTATTCTTCTCATTGTAGTTGCAGGTTTTAAACCAAGTTGTCTATTCTTAATTACAATATTTTCAATTAAATAATTCAATATATTGCATCTTCTTTGATCATAATTTTCAGATTCAACTAATACAAATTTTGAGTTTGATTTTTTAATCGAGCGAGGATAAATAATTTGACATATTGCAAAATTGTGATTAAGTTTTATACCTAAACTATTATATAATAAACTTTTATCAATATATTGTTTTTCTACTTCATCAATACTAATATAATTTATTTCTATTTTTTTATAGTTCATTGAGAATTAACTTTGATAAATGATCTTCGAATCCATTTTGGATTTTTAGTTTTACTTGATTTAATTTCTGAAAATTCAAATATCTCTCTGTTGTTATAAGACTACTATGACCCATTCGTTCTTTAACATAATGAAGTGCAAAACTTATATCTATTTCACCACTTTTAACTAATGGTAACAATCTATTTAATGTATTCATTCCAAAAGTAGCTCTTAAATCATGAAAAGAAAACTTGATATTTTTATTGTTTTTTTTCAATACTTTTTGTAAGGTATTTAGTATAAATAGTCTAACTGTATTACCATTTGGAATATTTCTGTAATCTTGTTTATAAGGATCATATTTTGATACATAATATGGTCTTCCTCTATTATTTAAAAAAACATATTGCTTGTCATTATCTTCAAAAATATGTTTTGCTTTCTCTCTCTTAATAACACTTTTTGGAGATTGTATATATATTTTTATCATTTGATACAACCATAGTGGAAAATAAAGTAAATATTGTTTATCACCTTTTGTATCACAATCTGTTCCTAAACCAATTTTCACTGTAATATCATCTTTACTTTCAAAATCAATATTTTTCTTAAAATGTTTAAGTCTCAATGAATATACAGAACTTATTCTAGCTCCAGTAAATATAGATATTAAAAAGCCTAAAGTCATTTCTTTATTATCAATTTGCAATAAAGCTTTTACAATTGATACTTGCTCATTTTCTGTTAATGGTTTTAGATTAGCACCATCTTTTATAAATTCTTCATTTGTAATTTCTTGATTTTGAACTAGTGGTGCCTTAGCAATATCAGTAGTTATAATATTCTTAGATTGACTAAACCCTTTATTATCAAAATAAGTTATTGATGTAATTCCTTCTTCCCATAAAGGAAATTTAAATTTTATATATTGTTCATTAATTAAATATCTATAAAACCCTATAACTGAACCTATTTTTCTTTTAAGTGTTGATGAGGATATTTTTCCATTTTCATATAATGTTTGTAAATAACCTCTGTATTTATAGGTCGGTGTTAGAACTTTTCTTTTTGCTGTTAAATAATCTATATCAGATTGTTTACACCATAACATAAAGTCTTTAAGGTCATTAGCAATAGAGTCTAATGTTTTACTAGATGGCTTTTTATAATTCTTCAACTTTGATAATAGATATAAGTTTCCATACTTCCATGGGATTCCATCTTCATCAATTAAGATTGGGTAATGTAAGTAGTTGTCAATATCATAGTCTTCATTAATAATTTGGTTACTCTTTTGCAATGGAGTATAGATATCTAACTTTGGAAGTATTATTTTTTTCATTTTAATATATAAATTTATTACCTTGGATCTTTTCTTTTATTTTATTAACTTCTATTTCTTGAGTTGTTTCAGGATATTGTTTATTCCATACATTAAAAAGATGTAGTTGCTTTTTACTAATTGGCAAATTATATGTTTTTTGAAAATAAAAATAAGTCCTTGCAATTTGTCCTTTAACTTTACTTCTTGGTTCAACTTTTCTCATTTTAAAATCAACTTCAAAATCAACTTTTCCATATTTTCTAGGTTCACCGACTAGTTCTGTAAAAGTAAAATTACTTCTATCTGCATTCAATTCTCCTATCGCAGGAACTAAATTATATAAATCTGCTTCCATAAATCTAAATTTTTTAGATACTTTTCTACAGTTTTTTCTACCTCCATTTTTCCAACATGGTAGATACTGTCCAAATGCATGTGCAGGAACAATATGTTCAAACTCAATAAAATTAGCTCTTTGTGATTTTGTTCTTGGTATGTAACCACAACTCTCTTTATTTACTACGAGCTTCCATCTTTCTTTTCCACTATCATATTTGTATTTTTCATAATTATATTTACAATTTGAATAAAATGCATAACGTAGTTTTTCTATATTATAAATTTTTTTATTAAGTATTTTTTTAGACTTTGAAAAGCTAGATATATTCTCATTGCCAAGACTAAAAGCAAATGAAAAAAGTAGAAAGAAAAGTAATATTGATTTTAACATTGATATATCCTTTAAAAAGTTTATTGTATCACATCAAAATGTCCATTAAAATAAATATTGGATATTTTACATTTTAATTAAACTAACATGTACACTCTATTCTTCTTGCTCTTTGATTTTTTTTGCCCTTCTTTGTGTACTCATTTCTAGGTTTATATCCACAACTTTCTCTTACAATCATGTTTGATTTATCTTTATAGTTATAATTACAATTTCCATAAAAAGTAGTTTGATTTGATTTATATACTTTTTTCATAAGCTTTTTTGCTTTTGAAAAAGATTCAATAGTTTCATTTGCATTAAGAGATATACTCACTAATAGACAAGATGTTAATAAAAAAACTTTTTTTGTAAAATCCATATTTTCTCCAAAATAATGTGACGATAATGTGACTGGAATTTTACAAAAGAAAGTTTAATTTAGTTCAATAGCTGTATTTATAGTAGTTTTAGAGATTGATTTTTTTGTTATTTTTATTTATTTTAAAATTAGTAAGAAAAAAATAAGGCACAACGGTAAGCTGGATTTTGTTTTTGACAATAATTTATCTAGTTGCTAAATTACTTAAGCAATCTTGCGAAGAACATAAGCGTGAAGCTTATTACCAAGCTCTTCTTGCTGCTGGTTGGGTTTACATAGCCACTAAAATTACTTAAAGTGCTGGTAGGCTCTTACCCCACCCTTTCACCCTTACCAATAAAATTGGCGGTTTACTCTCTGTTGCACTGTCCCTTAGGTTACCCTAGCCATTCTTTAAATGGAACCATGCTTCACTGCAGCCCAGACTTTCCTCTTGAAAAGCTTTCAAGCTATTGTCTGTTGTACCTTAGGCGAAATAGTAGCTAAAAAATGTTTATTTTTTTATAATGTCATAGTGACTTGGAGGAATAAATCTAAAAAAGTCTTGTGGAATCTCTTGATTTTGAACTACATTTGTAAATTTAATAACAATGTAATTATCTAATTCATCTTTATATGAAACTTGTTTAATTTTATTTTCATCTATTAAAATTTCATATTTTCTATTATAAAAGAAAGATTCATATTTGTTTTCTGATAACTTCTTTGAATCTTGCAGAATACTTAGGATATTTAACTGCTCTTTTAAACGTGTATAAATAACCTGCTCTAACTCCGGTTCATCAATAACAACAATATCATTTAATAAAAATACATTCTTCTCAATTGGAGAGAGATATTTCCATAATACTCTATCATTATTTTTTATAAATACTTTTCCCTCATAAGAGATAGCCTTACTTGATTCATTGGTAACTGTTTGAGCAAAATCTGCTTGAAAAGTTTTAATTTCTTTTAATTCATCTACCGCTAATAAATTTGAAAATGTAATTATCACAAATAGTAAAAGTTTATAAACCATTTTTTAACCTTGTTTTTTATATAATCTTTCGATTATAACGAATACCAAATTAAACTAAATGTATGGCGAAGGATTTGGTAAAAAGGAATTTATTTTATGATTAATATGTTTTCAAAAATTTTTGGCACATCAAATGACAGAGAAGTAAAAAGATATAGAAAAAGAGCTAATCAAATCACTGCTTTAGAAACAACATACCAAGCTATGAGTGATGAAGAGCTTCAATCTTCTTTTAATGCTTTAAAACAAAAAGTTCAAAATGAAGAAGTAAAACTAGATGAAGTTTTAAATGACTCTTTTGCAATTACAAGAGAGGCTAGTAGAAGAACACTGAATATGAGACACCATGATGTTCAGCTAATTGGTGGAATGGTTCTAAATGATGGTAGAATTGCAGAAATGAAAACAGGTGAAGGTAAAACATTAGTTGCTTCTTTACCAGTTATTTTAAATGCAATGACAGGAAAAGGTGTTCATGTTGTTACAGTAAATGACTACCTAGCAAGTAGAGATGCACAAGAGTTAGAACCTTTATACAACTTTTTAGGTTTCCAAGTTGGAGCTATCACTGGTGATTTAAAAGATGATGGAGCAAGAAAAGAACAATACAATGCTGATATAACTTATGGTACAAACAATGAGTTTGGTTTTGACTATCTAAGAGACAATATGCATTATGACTTAGAAGAAAAAGTTCAAAGACAACATCACTTTGTAATCGTTGATGAAGTTGACTCTATTTTAATTGACGAAGCAAGAACTCCTTTAATTATTTCTGGACCTACTAATCATAAAAGTGCCGATTATGTAAAATCACAACAAATTGCAATGCAATTAGAAAAAGGTGAATTAATTGAGCCTAAAGACCCAAGTGAAAAGCCATACTCAACTGGTGACTTTACAGTTGATGAAAAAAATAGATCAGTTTTATTAACAGAACAAGGTATTGAAAAAGCTGAGGGACTATATGGTGTAGATAACTTATACTCATTAGAGAATGCAATGTTATCTCACAACCTAGACCAAGCTTTAAAAGCAAACTATATTTTTGAAAAAGATGTTGATTATGTTGTAAAAGACAATGAAGTAATTATTGTTGATGAATTTACAGGAAGACTTAGTGAAGGAAGAAGATTCTCTGAAGGTTTACACCAAGCTTTAGAAGCAAAAGAAGGTGTTACTATTCAAGAAGAGTCTCAAACTCTTGCAGATATCACATTCCAAAACTACTTTAGAATGTATGATAAACTAGCAGGTATGACTGGTACTGCTCAAACTGAAGCAACAGAGTTTGCAGAGATTTATAACTTAGATGTTGTATCTATTCCTACAAATGTAGAGATTCAAAGAATTGATAGAAATGACTTAATTTTTAAAAGTGAAGTAGAAAAGTTTGATGCTGTAGCTAAAAAGATCAAGGAGTACCATGAAAAGGGACAACCTGTTCTTGTAGGTACTGCTTCAATTGAAAAATCTGAGCACTTAAATAAACTATTATCAAAATTAAAAATTCCTCATACAGTATTAAATGCTAAGCAACACGAAAAAGAAGGTAAGATTATTGCAGATGCTGGACAAAAAGGTGCAGTAACAATTGCTACTAATATGGCTGGTAGAGGTGTTGATATTAAACTAAATGAAGAAACTTTATCTTTAGGTGGGTTAGCAATTATTGGTACAGAAAGACATGAATCAAGAAGAATTGATAACCAACTAAGAGGAAGATCTGGTAGACAAGGTGACGTTGGTGAGTCTCAATTTTACCTTTCACTAGAAGATAACCTTCTTAGAATCTTTGGAAGTGATAAGATAAAAGGTATCATGGAAAGAATTGGTATTGAAGAAGGTGAACACATCGAATCAAAGATGGTTACAAGAGCCGTTGAAAATGCACAGAAAAAAGTTGAATCTATGCACTTTGAAAGTAGAAAACACCTACTTGAATATGATGATGTTGCAAATGAACAAAGAAAAGTTATCTATGCCTTTAGAAATGACTTATTAAACCCTGATTATGATATTAACTCTAAACTTGATGAAAATAGAGCTGAATACATTCAAAACCTTCTTATGAATGCAGAAATTATTGATGGTATGCCATCAGAAGACTTTAATTATGAGTTTATTATTACTAAATTCAAAGAAGAGCTTAACTTATTAGTAGAGAAAGAGGATATTGTAGCTGAAGATTATCCTGCATTAGAAGAAAAACTAATCTCTATTATTAAAGAAGTCTATGAACAAAAAATGAGTGTTGCAGCTCCTGAGCAAAAAAGTGAAATAGAGAGAATTCTTTATTTACAAATTCTTGATAAAGCTTGGAGAGAGCACTTATACTCTATGGATACTCTTAAAACTGGTATTGGACTTAGAGGTTATAACCAAAAAGACCCATTAGTTGAGTATAAAAAAGAGTCTTATAATATGTTTATTGAATTAATTTCAAATATTAAAAATGAGATTATCAAAGTATTATTTACTGTTCAATTACAAAGCCAAGATGATGCACAAAAAGAGAGAGAAGCTTTAGAGAAGATGAAAGCTGAAATGGAAGAAGCTAACGAAGGTGCTATTACAAACCTTGAAGAAGAACAAATTCTTTCAAATGAGAAAAAAATAGCTAGAAATGAACCTTGTCCTTGTGGAAGTGGTAAAAAATATAAACATTGCCATGGAAAAAGTGGACCTAAAAGAGGTTTAGTGGCAGGAAACTAATTTGAATAAAGAATTAGTAAATTTTATTGTCAAAAAGTATCTAAAATTTGACAAGAAAAACCCTTTTATATCAATAAGTGCCATTTTGGCATTTATTGGTGTTGCAATTGGTGTTATGGTTCTAATCATAACTATGGCAATAATGAATGGAACGGCTAAAGAGTTTGAAAACAAACTTTTTACAATGAACTATCCTCTATCTATCTATCCAAAGTTTCAAAATAGTGTTGATAATGACCTTCTTAAATCTTTAGAAAAAGAGTTTCCCAATTTAAAATTTTCTCCATATTTAAGTTCTCAAGTTATACTTCAAAGTGGTGAATCTATGAATGGTGGTATGATTTTTGGAGTTGACCCAAAAAGAGAAGCTCCTATTAACTCTATCTATGAAAAAGCTGTAAAAAATCTAGAACTAGATAAATATGATATCGTAGTTGGAAATGGTATTAAAGAGAACTTGTATTTAGCACAAGGAGAGAAAGTTACTCTTTATTTTACTTCTTTAAGCCCTACTGGTCTTTCAATGATGCCAAAACTAAAAAGATTCACCTATGAAGGTTCATTTAAATCTGGTCTTCATGCATATGATAAAACTTATGTTTATACATCTATAGAAGCTTTACAAACTCTTCTTAAAAAGCCTAAAACTATTTATGATGGGATTCATGTTTATTCTGATAATGCTATGAAAGATATTAAACCCTTAAAAGAGTTTTTAGCTTTAAATGGTGGAGCTGGAGTTGTTGGATGGTGGCAACAAAATGGAAACTTCTTTGCTGCAATGGAAATGGAGAAAAAAGCTTTATTTATTGTTTTAATGCTAATTATCCTTGTTGCATCACTTAACATCATCTCTTCTTTACTTATGACAGTTATGAGTAGAAGAAAAGAGATTGCCCTACTTTTATCTATGGGTGCAACTTCTAAAGAAATTAAAAAAATATTTTTAAAACTAGGAACTATTATTGGTTTTTCTGGGATTATTATTGGAATAGGCTTAGGATTTTTAGGTATGTGGATTCTTGATACCTTTGAAATTATTTCCCTACCTGCTGACGTTTATGGGACATCTAAACTACCATTAGACCTTTCTACTTTTGATTTTGTATCAATTGTAATTGGAGCCGCAGTTATTGTTTTAATCTCTTCATACTATCCAGCTAAAAAAGCTACGAACATTGATGTTATCGATGTTTTAAGAAATGAGTAGAATTTTTCTACTCACTTATTGAATCATATATCTTTTTTGGTGCTTCTATCAATCTTTTAAAGAAGTTTACAGGAGCATTCATCCCATCTTTTGCTAAGTTTGTTTTATACTCTGGGTTTTGTAAAGTTCCATATATCTCTACTTGCGTATCTACTCTTTTTTCATCCCCTAAGAATAAATAGTTAAATACTGGAATCTCTCCAACTATTCTAGAATAATCTTTTAAGAAAATCAGTTTTAATTTAGAGTCAATTTGAGAAGTTTCAAAATTGATACTTGCATCTCCATCAAAATCAATTCCATTTCCTTTTGTAAAGATTTTATACATATTTAAAATCTTTGAATCAAAATCATAAGAGAAATCTACTCTTCCATCTGTTACTCTATAACCATTTATGTTAAAGCCACCATTTGTAGCCATTCCTACAACAGATGGAATCGCTAATAAAGGATTAATTAGTCCTGGTGAAGTATTTATAAAGATAAGTAAGTTGTTTAATATTGCTAAGTCTTTAATTTTACTATTTTGTATAAAGGCTGTACCATTTACTATTTTATCTTTTCCATAGGCACTTATATTTACATTTCCACCACTTATTAAATCTTTACTTAATAAAGAGTTTAAAAACTCATCACTCATGTTTTTAGCTTCTAGCTTTAAATTACCATTAAAATCTTGATTATAAAGAAAACTTGTATCTTTATACTTTAACTCTACATTTGTTGAATGCTCTGCAAAAGTAAAGTCATAATCTTCAGCTTTTATAATATAGTCTTTATTTACTACTATATTAGAGTTTATACCTTTTATATAATAAGAAGTTTTGTCTTCATTATCTACTTCATCAGTATTATAAACTAAGTTATAATCTTTTAAATCAATATAAACCTTACTTTTATCTGTAAGATATTTAATATTTAAATTTTTATCTTTTGATTTTAACTCTAAGACACTATCTTTATAAAGACCACTTAAAACTAAGTCTTTTACAGCTTTGCCCTCTTTTTCAAAAGGCAAACTCAAATCAAGAGCTTTTGCATCAAATTTAACTTGATTATTATCAAGATTTATATTTGCCCATTCAACTTTATAAGTACTATTTGTATCAACTTTAATTTTAGAGTTTTTTAACTCAATATTTAAAGAAGGTATTTTACCATTTAAAGAGTTTTCATCTTTATTTAATACAATATCTATTCCATCTAACTTTAAAAGTGCTAATTCATCTTTTTTAAGGATAATATCAATATCTGAATTATCTGTCTTAATTTCAGTAAAAGCATCTGTTATAACTCCAGTTGCTTCTAGTTCAGTTATTTTCTTTCCATTTTTCTCAAAAGGAAAATCTAACTCTTGTAGTTTTGTTTTAAAAGAAATATTATTCTCTTCTTTTATATTAACTTCTAGATTACCTACTTTTGTTCCTAACTCTTTTAAAAGCTCTGAATATGGATATAAAATACCTAAATCATTAACTGTTAACTTAAAAAGTTCATCTTCTATCAAAATATTTGAATTCAAGCTATCTAAAGAGATTTTTGTATTATCTTTAAAGTCTATTTTTAAAGGTATTTTTTGACCTGTTAAGTTAATTAAACTTTTTTCATCAGCAAGTATGTTAAATGATGACACATCAACTTCACCCTTTGCAGTTAAGCTTTTTGTATCTATATCTAAATCTAAAACACCTTCTATTAAATCTTTATGTTTTACTTGTGATTTTTTTACATATACATCATTATCTTTTAAAACAACATCTGCTTTTTTTGTATAAAATTCAAAATCATTTAATTTTAAAGTTGCATCATCTAAAATAAATCTTCCATCAATATCCATCTTTTTAGAGGCTAAATAAGGTATTCTAAGAACTAATGTAGAAGTTGCAGAACCTGAAAACTGTTTTAGTGGTAGTTTTATCTCATATGCTTTTAAAATCTCTAAAATATCATCATTTAACATTGAATTAGTTTTTAAATCAACTACAACTAAACCTTTTTCTAAACTTGTAAGATATGGAATATATACCCTACTTCCATAAATTTCACTGTTACCATACTTTGGTTTTTCTAAATCAAAAGAAAGGGTATCGTTTTCATATGTAACTTTTAATTTAGGAGTATCAACTGTTTTTGCATCTTTATGAAATCTAATTTTGGCATCACTAATAATAGCTTCACCTTTTATAGAGTTCAAGATTGCATTTTGTTTTTTTAAATCAACTTGTCCATATAAATAGTTTAAATCAATATCACCTTCAACATTATCATACATCCATGCTTCTGCAACTTCATCAAGTCTAAACATCTCTTTTAAAAAGCCTATTGATTTAATTGAATGAGTTGTATTTACATAAAAATCTAAAATATTTTCTGTTATATTTAGATTTAATTCTCCATCAATATTGTCTTTATTGAAATAACCAAAGAAGTTGATAACTCCTTTTGATGCATCAACTTTAGACTCACCAAATAGTGTTAGATTTAAATCTTTTACATATAAAGAGTATAATTGCATATGTAATTCATCATCTATAAATTTTAAATTTGCAGAGATGTTCATATCTTTATTATCAATATAGAACTCTTCTTTATCTATTAAAATAGTAAGTTCATTATTTTTTATCTTTAATCTTTCAATATCTATTTTTTCAAAATAGTCTAAAATCTTAGGTACCTGAAGAAACCTCTTCTTAAGGTCTTCACTACTTACTTCTTCATCACTTGAAACATAGTCAAAAACTAATTCTTCAAGTTCTAAAATAAGTTTTTTATCATATTTTAAATACAATTTCGAAATTGAAAAATTACCTAACGAAAAAGAATCAATTTTAATCCCAGTAAAAATGAGAGAAATGGAAAATAAAAAAAAGATTAATAGAGTTATTATAAGTAGTTTAATAACTTTTAGCATTATTGAGTTTATCCTTCTTGCAGCAATTGCAGTACTATTTTATATAAATATTCCAGTAAGTTCAACAAAGGTATTACATATTCCTAAAGGTAGTACAAACAGTATTATATCACATTTAAACAAAACAGGATATGAATTAAATAGTGTAGATAAATATATTATTAAATTTTTAGGTTATCCTCAAAGTGGTTGGATTGATCTTAAAACACAATACATGACTAAAGCAGATTTTTTATATAAATTAACAACTTCAAAAGCAGCATTAAAAAATATCACTTTAATTCCAGGTGAAACTTCATATGTATTTTTAAAAGATATTGCAAAAAAGTTCAACCTTTCAGAAGAAAAACTAAATAAAATCTATAATGAGCATGCTTATAAAGCAGATGGAAATATCTTAGCAGAAACATACTCCTTACCATATGGAATGAAAGAAGACCATTTACTATTCTATCTTTTCTCAAATACAAATAAACAGTATGAAGAGTTTTCTAAAAAAATCTTTGGATATTATGATAAGAAAAAATGGTACTACTATATTGTTATGGCTTCTATTATTCAAAAAGAAGCTGCAAGTGTAGATGAGATGCCTTTAGTTTCAAGTGTTATTTATAATAGACTTAGACGAGGTATGGCTTTACAAATGGATGGAACTTTAAATTATGGAAAATATTCTCATGTTAAAGTAACAGCACAAAGAATTAGAGAGGATAACTCTTCATATAATACATATAAAAATAGAGGCCTTCCAGAACATCCTATTAGTGCAGTTAGTCTAAATGCTATTAAAGCTGCAATTTTTCCAGTAAAAAGTAACTACTTATACTTTGTAAGAGATAATACTACTGGTTTACATAAATTCACTAGCTCTTATAAAGAGCATATTAAAAATATAAATGCAAACAGAGGCGTAGCAAAAACTTATACTAAAGAGAAAAAAGTTGAAAATAAATTTGATAAAGAAGCTAAAAAAATAATGAATACTGATGTGAGTAAACAAAAACCTTCTACAATCAAATCTCTTTGGGATAATGTTAAATAGTATGTGAAATTTTGAAACAAAGATTATTTCCTTAGGTTTTTAAGTAACAATTTCATTTATCATAAATTTATTTAGTGATATGATGTTTCTACTTTAAAATCAAAACTTAGGAATAGACATGTCAAAAATCATATACACAAAAGTTGATGAAGCACCTGCTTTAGCAACGTATTCATTTTTACCTATTATCAAAGCTTTCACAAAAAGCTCTGGTATTGAAATGGTAACAAAAGATATCTCACTTGCAGGAAGAATTATCGCAAACTTCCCAGAGAACTTAACTGAAGAACAAAGAATTGGTGATCACTTAAGCGAACTTGGTGAATTAACTCAAGACCCAAATGCTAATATTGTAAAATTACCAAATATCTCTGCATCTATTCCACAATTAAAAGCAGCGATCGCAGAGCTACAATCAAAAGGTTACAAAGTACCTAACTATGACGAATCTGAAGAGATTTCTGCAAGATATGCAAAAATCTTAGGTTCTGCTGTTAACCCAGTACTTAGAGAAGGAAACTCAGATAGAAGAGCTCCAGGAGCTGTTAAGAACTATGCTAAAAACAACCCTCATAGAATGGGTGAATGGGTAAAAGACTCTAAAACTGACGTAGCACATATGGATGCTGATGACTTCTATGGTGCTGAAGTTTCTACTACTATGACTTCTGAAAATGATGTAAAAATCTCTTTTGTTGACGAAAATGGAAATGAAAAAGTATTAAAAGCTTCAACTCCATTAGAAGCTGGTGAAGTTATTGATGCTACAAGAATGAGTGCAAAAGCATTACAAGAGTTCTACCAAAAAGCAATTGATGAAGCTAAGCAAAGAGATGTATTATTATCTTTACACTTAAAAGCTACAATGATGAAAGTTTCTGACCCAATTATGTTTGGATATGCTGTTAAAGTATACTTCAAAGATTTAATTGCTAAACACGGTGAATTATTTGATTCATTAGGTGTTAACTTCAACAATGGTCTTGGTGATTTATACTCTAAGTTAGATGAAGTTGATGCAGACAAAAAAGCTGAAATTTTAGCTGATATTGATGCAGTATATGCAAAACAACCAAGACTTGCTATGGTTAACTCTGCAAAAGGAATTACAAACCTACACGTACCATCAGATGTAATTATTGATGCATCTATGCCTGCTATGATTAGAGGTGGTGGTAAAATGTGGAATACTGAAGATAAAGAAGAAGATACTTTAGCAATGATTCCAGATAGATGTTATGCAAAATCTTTCCAAGCAGTTATTGATGATTGTAAAGAAAATGGTGCATTAGATCCAACTACAATGGGAACGGTTCCAAATGTTGGTTTAATGGCTAAAAAAGCTGAAGAGTATGGTTCTCATGATAAAACTTTCCAAGCTGAAGGTAAAGGAACTATCAAAGTTACTGATAAAGATGGAAATGATGTATTTACATTTGACGTTGAAGAAGGTGATATCTTTAGAATGTGCCAAGCTAAAGATGCTCCAATTAGAGATTGGGTTAAATTAGCAGTAACTAGAGCTAGATTATCTGATACTCCAGCTATTTTCTGGTTAGATGAAAATAGAGCTCACGATGCAGAACTTATCAAAAAAGTAAATGAGTACTTAAAAGACCACGATACTTCTGGTTTAGATATTTCTATTATGGCTCCATTAGAAGCTACTAAAAAATCTTTAGAGAGAATGAGAAAAGGTCTTGATACTATTTCTGTAACTGGAAACGTATTAAGAGATTATAACACTGACTTATTCCCAATCTTAGAGCTTGGAACATCTGCAAAAATGTTATCAATCGTTCCATTAATGCAAGGTGGTGGATTGTTTGAAACTGGTGCTGGTGGTTCTGCTCCTAAGCACGTTCAACAATTCGTTGAAGAGTCTTACTTAAGATGGGATTCATTAGGTGAATTTATGGCATTAGCTGCTTCATTTGAGCACTTAGCAAATACTCAAGACAATGCAAAAGCAAAAGTATTAGCTGATACATTAGATAAAGCTACTGGAAGCTTCCTAGAAAATGACAAATCACCTTCAAGAAAATTAGGTGGTATTGATAATAGAGGTTCTCACTTCTATCTTGCAATGTACTGGGCTCAAGAATTAGCTGCACAAAATGATGATGCAGATTTAAAAGCTGAGTTTGAACCAATTGCAAAAGCAATGACTGAAAATGAAGAAAAAATCGTTGCTGAATTAGTTGCAGGTCACGGTAAACCTTCTGATATTGGTGGTTATTACTTACCAAATGATGAAAAAGCATTTGCTGCAATGAGACCATCTGCTACATTAAACTCAATTATTGGTTAATAATTAAGTTCTAAAAATAAAAGGCGAAGCTTTGGCTTTGCCTTTTTTTATGCCCAAAAAGTTATAATTTCAAAAAATAAAAGGAAATATCTTGATTAACAAAAAAGTAAGTATTATTGGAGTTGGTAATGTAGGTTCAACTTTAGCATATGCTTTAGCAAATAAGGGTATTTGCTCTTCTATTGTCCTAAAAGATATACGTGAAAATATAGTTCAAGCTATGGCATTAGATATTTCTCAAAGTGCAAATGCTGCAAAATCTCATACCGTAGTTCAAGCAGCACGTGATGGAAAAGATTTAGAAAATAGTGATGTTATAGTTGTAACAGCTGGAATCCCACGAAAACCTGGAATGAGTAGAGATGATTTACTTCTTACAAATGCAAAAATTATGAAAAGTGTAATAGATGATATTAAAACTTATGCTTCAAAAGCAATTGTTATTATCGTATCAAACCCACTTGATGCTATGGTTTATACTGCACTTAAAACATCTGGTTTTCCTGCAAATCAAATTGTTGGAATGGCAGGTATTCTAGATAGTGCTAGAATGTCTCACTTTATCCTAGAAAAAATAGGCTTTGGAGCAGGACAAATTGAATCATCTGTAATGGGTGGACATGGAGATGACATGGTTCCACTTCCAAATTACTCAACTGTTGCAGGTGTACCTATTCCAGAACTACTTCCAAAAGAAGAGATTGAAGAGATTGTTGAAAAAACAAAAAATGGTGGTCTTCAAATAGTAAAACTACTAGAAACAGGTTCAGCATATTATGCACCTGCTCACGCAACTTCTTTAATGGTAGAAGCTATTTTAAACAACCAAAAGAAAATCTATCCTTGTTCAGTATATTTAAATGGAGAATATGGATATAAAGATGTAGTTGGTGGTGTTCCCGTAATGCTTGGAAGTAATGGAGTAGAAAAGATTTTTGAACTAAAATTAGATGATGAACAAAAAAAGCTTTTTGATAAGTCTATCTCTTCAGTTCAAGAACTAATAGATACTTTAGAAAATAAGTTTTTTAAAGATTAAAGATATTTTTCACACTTCTTAGATAAGATTACAAAAATTTAAAAAAGGTATAAATATGAAGAAAACATATGAAGTACACAATGTAAAATGTGGTGGTTGTGCCAACACTTTAATAAACTCTTTAAAAGAAACTTTTGGAGAAGTTGAAGTTAACCTAGATGTACAGCCAAGGCAAATTACTCTTGAGATAGAAGATAATAAAGAAGAAGAGTTAAAACTAAGCCTTAGAAAGCTAGGATATCCTCTTACAAGTGATGAACTATCAGGCTTTGATAAAGCAGCTACTACAGCTAAAAGTTTTGTTTCTTGTGCTGTAGGTAAATTTAACGTAGCAACTTCTAAATAAATCACTTTCTAATATTTTAAACAAATAAAATATACAATCATAATAGAGCATCTTAAAGGAGTCTATTATGAGCGTATCTAAACATGGTCTGTCAATAGGTCTACAAAGAACAAATACTAAGCTATATCTTTATTTAAAAGCAATAGGTACCCTAACCCACCAAGACTATCAAACAATCACTCCTATGATTGAAAATGCACTAAAAGAGATAAATGAACCAAAAATAAAAGCACTAATAGATTGTAGTGAATTAAAAGGCTGGGAATTTCAAGCTGCTTGGGATGATTTAAAGCTTGGATTAAAACATGGTAACGAATTTGATAAAGTTGCTATTATTACAAATAAAACTTGGATAGAAGTTGGTGCAAAAGTATCATCTTGGTTTATTAGTGGTCAAATACAGACTTTTGAAAAAGAAGATGATGCAATAGAATGGTTAAGTAAATAAAAGAGGAAATCCTCTTTTATTTTAAATTATATTTATTTAGCTAAGTTTTCTGCTACAAAGTTCCAGTTAACTAAAGCCCAGAAGTTTTCTAAGTATGCTGGTCTTGCATTTCTTACGTCGATATAGTATGCGTGCTCCCACACATCACATGTTAATAATGGAGTTAATCCAGAAGTTACAGGAGTAGCTGCATTTGAAGTAGAAACGATTTCTAACTTACCTTCTGCATTTTTAACAAGCCAAGTCCAACCTGAACCAAAGTTATTAACTGCTGCATTTGTAAACTCTTCTTTAAATCCGTCTACAGAACCAAAAGTTTCTGTTAATGCTGCTTCTACATTTGCTGGAATCTCAGAACCATTAGGAGTTAATCCATTCCAAAAGAAATCATGATTTAAAACTTGAGCAGCGTTATTAAATACACCACCTTCAGAACTCTTTACAATCTCTTCTAAAGAAAGATTTTCAAATTTAGTTCCTTCAATAAGACCATTTAATTTTGTAACATATGTTTGGTGGTGCTTACCATAATGGAACTCTAAAGTCTCTTTTGACATTTGTGGCTCTAAAGCATCTAGTTCATATGGTAATTTCATTAATTCGTGTTTCATTTATAATCCTTTTAAAATATTTTATCTGTACAAGTATAATACAAAATTAACTTAAAAAGAAATTAATAAAAATTATGTAGATTTTCTAATTAAGACAAAAATTGTCTTAATTAGATTAATGTGAGCTTATATATTATTTAGTGAGTTAAATAGTGGTTGTAGTGCTTTTTTCTTTTCTTCTTCTGTCATAGAACCATCTAAAGCACCCTCTTTTACTTGACCTTCATAAAGTTTTGAAATTGCTCCCTCTTTTGAAACAACAAATGCAACAAACTTTGTTTTTGAATTATCAACTACATTTAAAGTATTTACCATATCACCTTCAAAGTCATAAATCATAGGAACATTTGAACCTTCATTTAATTCTTCAAGTTTACCAGGGATAAACATCTTTTTTACAAACCAAGGTGCAGCAGAAATATTTGCAACCATGATATATGGAGTTTTTAATTCAAAGTAGTTTGGTAACTCTTTTACTACTGATAAAGAATCATGATTACCAACAACAACTAAAGTCTTTTCACCTTTTTTAATAAGGTCTTCTTTTTTAACTTTATCTTCTTTTCCTACAATTTCAAAAACCGAAGGTAAAGAATCATACTTTACAATATTAACTACATTTTCATTTGCTACAATTTGTTTTGGTTTCTCTGCTGTAAAGAAAACAAGTAGAGCAAAACCAACTAAACCTAAAAAAATCACTTTTAATAAATTTGCCATTTTAGTCCTTCCTAAAAAAATTCACAAGATAATATCAATATAAAATTAATGATTTATTAAAATAATTTTTTAACCCATCTTTTAAATAATCTATGTGTAGAAATCTCCACGTTCAAAAAATTATTTTTTTCTATTTTATCAACTAACTTTTTTGCTAAATAAGGGGATAAAACATAGCCTCTTCCACCTACGCCATTTAGTACATATAAGTTATCAATTGTACTAATCATCTCATCTTTAATATGAGAGCCATTTTTTAAATGAGGAAACTCTTCTAATGTTTTTTTAGAGTCAACAAGTTTTCCAACCATTGGAAAGTAATCAACACTAGAAGCTCTTGGTCCAATCTTAACATCAACAACTTTTGGTTCATGTATAAGTTTTATATCATTTGCTTTTTCTAGTAGCTCTTTAGTGTTACTCATTACAAGCTCTTTTGTATAAGTATCATGCTCTATATCACTTAACTCTTTTTTTCTTAAACAACAGTTACAAACCCTTAAATCACAATCTATTCTATTATGTGTAGCACCAATTGATGTTAAGTAAGTGTTTTTATCTTCAAGTTTAGTTGAATGTGAAAGTGAACAAGCCTTATGGTAGTTTTTAGATATACAAGTTGTAGATTCTATATCTATCTTTTGTCCCCAGACTGCTCTTATATTAAAATATTTTTCTTCTATTAATGAAACATCTGCACCAGTACAGATAATCAAATTCTCTGCTTTTATTTCATCATTTATAAGCCAAAATTCATTCTCTTTTTTATAACTTTCAACTTCATATTTAAACTTTTTTTCTATATCATTTGCTAATATTTTACAGATATTATATGAGTTAACTTGTGAACCAATTTCAAAAAAATAGCCCTTCTCTTCTTGAGAAAATTCAAAATCCATATAGGGTTTATAAGTTTGAAATTTTTCTTCATCTTCGTTATTTTTTGGTATCCTAACTACTCCACAATTAGTAATTTCTTTAGGGGTAATTTCTTTATAAAACTCTGTTGAAAACTTTAAAGCTTCAGTAACCAAGTCTTTAAATTTATTTGGTTTTCCTAATAAAGGAGAAAGAAATGCTCCAGCTGCTCCACTTGCTCCTTGTGCTAAATCACAATTTCTATCTATAAGTAAAATCGATTTACTGTATTTAGATAGAAAATAAGCAGTGCTACAACCTGCAATTCCTGCTCCAATAATTATATATTTATAGGTTTTATTCATTTTATTAATTCATCTCTTCTAATAATTGATAGTTTGGTCGCCAATAACCTCTTCCACCTCTTAGACTAATACATTTGTAATCAGGGAATTTATTTCTATAGTAGTTTAGTCTCTCTTTAGTTGTTTTTCCAGTATCACAGTAAAAGACAAATACACTGCCTTTTGGATAATCATTCATCTCATAAGGGTTATAAGTTATTGTCTCAATCTTTTCTAAGGGTTTTAAAACTGTATCAATAAGTACAACTTTGATACCTTGTTTATCTAACTCTTTTGTATATTTAAACAGCTCTTGCTGTGTCCATTCATCTTTTTCAAACATAGGTGAATCATTACTAAAATATGATTAAAAACTCTTAAAACTCTATTTTTCATTTAGCACTTATGACTCAAGTTAAACTATTTTGTAAATAAACTTGATTGACTTTGACTCAAGTTTATGGTAAAATATAGACAATATATCAAGCCTTAATATAAGAACAACTCGTTGTTCCTTTAGGGTTTGCTACTTTAGATGGAATTTACTTCCATCGCTAAAAGTAGTCATAAATTATTTGGTTCCTTTAAAAAAGGGACTTTTTTAAGGACAAAAAATGGCAAAAAGTTTATACGAAACATTAGAAGTTAGTGAAAATGCTAGCGCTGATGAAATTAAAAAAGCATATAGAAAATTAGCAAGAAAGTATCACCCTGATGTAAACAAAGACGCAGGAGCTGAAGATAAATTCAAAGAGATAAATGCAGCATATGAAGTTTTAAGTGACCAAGAAAAGAAACAACAATATGACCAATTTGGTGATTCAATGTTTGGTGGTCAAAACTTCCATGACTTTGCAAGAGGTCAAGGACAGGGTGTTGATTTAGATGAGATTTTAAGACAAATGTTTGGACAACAAGGAGGAGGATTTGGTTCTTCTGGGTTCTCTCAAGGTGGTTTTGGAGGTTTTGGTGGATTCAACCAAGGTTTTGATGAACCAGACTTAGATACTCAAGCACAAATTACAGTTGCCTTTGATGTAGCTGTTTTAGGTGGTAAACAACATATCTCTTTAAATGGTGACTCTTTTGATGTTAAGATTCCAGAAGGAATTAATGATGGTCAAAAAATACGTGCTAAAGGAAAAGGTAAATCATACCAAGGACAAAGAGGAGATTTAATCATTAAGATAAATGTAGCTTCTAGCCCAGAGTATGAAAGAGATGGTTCAACACTAACTAAAGTGTTTGATATACCACTTAAAACTGCACTATTTGGTGGAAAAGTAGAGATAAAGACTATTCATAAAACAATTACTTTAAAAGTGCCACAAAATACTAAACAAAATCAAAAGTTCAGAGTAAAAGAGCTTGGAGTATTAGATAGAAAAACATCAACAAAAGGAGATCTTCATTTAAAAGCAAATATTGTTTTACCAAAAGTTGAAGATTTAGATGAAGACTTCCAAGAAGTTTTAAAAGAAAAACTTCCTGAAAACTAATATTAGGAGAAATATTATGGATACTAATGCATATAATGAACCAGTATACTTGATTTCGGCAGTTGCAGAGATATTAAATATTCATCCTCAAACACTAAGACAATATGAAAGAGAAGGTTTAATTAAGCCTTCTCGAACAAATGGAAAGATAAGACTATATTCTCAAAAAGATATAGACCATATTAAGTACGTGCTTACATTAACAAGAGAGTTAGGAATCAACCTTGCAGGTGTGGATTTAATACTACAGTTAAATAAAAAAATAGAAAAGCTTGAAAATGAAGTTACTTCTTATCAGGCAAAAATGAAAGATATAAATAAATTTGGAATTGTTCCAAACTCTAAAGCATTAGTTATTAAAAAAAGCTCTTATGATGTAGTTATATTTGAAGAGTAGAAAAAAAGTTTCTACTCTCTATTTAAACTATATTGCATTCTATAGTTTCTCATTAAAGGTGGGATATCTAAATAGTTTTCATCATCTGGATTTAACTGTTTAGTTTTATTGTCACTTGATTCTTCTGTCTCTACTATTGGATCATCATTTTTAGACTCAAAACCTGTAGCTACAATAGTGATTTTAACTTCATCTGTTTCTAGTGTGTTATCAGATGTTGTACCAAAGATAATCTCTGCATTTGAATCGATTGTTTCATGAATTTTTGACATAACATCATTAATTGCAAATAGTGATACTTGAGGGTGAATATTAAAGTGAATTAAAATACCTTTTGCTCCACCTAATGATACTTTATCAAGTAATGGAGACTCAATTGCATCTTCTAAAGCTCTTTGAGCAGCATCATCACCTTTAGCTTTACCAATACCCATTAAAGCCATACCTTTATGCTGCATAATTGTTTTTACATCAGCAAAGTCAGTATTGATATCAGAGTTACCAGGAGTAAGAATTACTTCTGTCATACCATTTACTGCTTGATAAAGAATATTATCAATGATTTTAAAGGCATCTTTCATTCCTACATTTTCATCAATAATCTCAAGTAATCTATCATTTGGAACAACAATAATCGAATCAGATACTTTTTTAATCTCTTCTAATCCAAGATTTGCAAGACCTGCTCTTTTTTTACCTTCCCAAGTAAAAGGTTTAGTTACAACAGAAACTGTTAATGCACCTATCTCTTTTGCAGCTTTAGCAATAATAGCAGCAGCACCTGTTCCAGTTCCACCACCAAGACCAGCAGCAATAAATACAATATCTGCTCCTTTTAAAGCAGTTTTGATATCTTCATAACTTTCAACAGCCGAGTCTCTTCCTATCTCAGGTTTCATACCTGCACCAAGACCTTTTGTTAGTTTTAGTCCTAACTGAATCTTTTTAGGTGCTTTAGATATATGTAATACTTGCAAGTCAGTATTAGCTGCAATTAAATCAATCTTATGAGAACCTTCGTTTATCATGTGATTGATCATATTACAACCACCGCCACCAACACCAATTACTGATATTTTGGCTACATTATCTGAAAGAGTTTTGTTTGGCATTTCCACTTTAATATCATCCACCTTAAATAAGTTATTATCCATTAGAACCACTCCGTGATCATATTCCAGATCTTACCTACACCTTTCTTTTTACTGTTTTCAGGCAACCTAGTAAGTGTAGTTGCACTATCTGGATTAGTTTTAGATGCGCTTGTATCTTGTTCTCTTCTAACTTTTGGCTGCTCTTTTTGAACAACTTTTTCTTTAGCAGTAGATAAAGCAATATCATCTTCCATCTTAGCTGTATTTTCGTTTGTTTTTCTTTTTTTGATTAAGTTTTTATTTGAATCTAACTCAAAACCTCTGTTAGGTTCTAAAGAGTAAAGTAAAATACCAACAATAGTTGCCATCTTTGAGTCTTCAAAACTCAAATATCCATTCTCAATATTAACTGGATTTGAAATCTTTGTAGGAAAATTATCAAAAACTAATGTCGTTAACTCTTTAAGACCATTTAGTTTACTCATTCCACCAGTAAGAACAATCCCTGCACCAAGGCTTTCATGAATTCCACTTTTCTTTAAATCTTTTTTAACTAAAGATAGTGTCTCTTCAACTCTTGCATGAACAATTGTTTGAACATATTCTAAAGATACTTCAGAAGAGTTTTTTTCATCTCCAATTCTTGGAGTTCTAATCTTTTTGTTAGTTAATTCTTCACTAGTTTTTAATAAATCACCATACTCAGTCTTAATCTTTTCAGCTGCTAATGGTGGTGTATGTAACATTACAGAAAGGTCATTTGTAATGTGATTTGAACCTACAGGAATAAACCCATTATAAATCATAGAGTGACCTCTATAACATACAAACTCAGTAGTTGTAGAACCTATATTAATAACAGTTGCACCAAACTTCTTTTGCTGTTCATCTAAAACAGAAATAGCAGCAGCATAACCATCTAATATAAAGTTATTTACAGAAAGACCTGCAATTTTCATTGCAGATTTGATATTTGTTAGAGCTGTTTTTTTTGCAGTTAATACAAAAACAGATGCTTCAAGTCTTGAACCATTCATATTTAGTGGGTTTTCTACATCTGATGAGTCATCAATCTTATATGAGATAGGTATAACATGAACAACTTCATATTCAGGAATTATTGTTGCATTATAAAGTGCCATTTGAAGTACCTGATTAATCTCATTTTCAGTGATTAATCCATTTGGTACATTTACACTTCCTGCACTTCTAATACCTTTAGTATAAGCCCCAGAAATAGATACAATTGTAGAGTCAAACTCTTCAGTTGTATTTTTTTTAGCAATCAATACAGCATCTTTTATGCTCTTTGAAGCAGCCTCAATGTTTGATATTACACCTTTATTTATCCCACTACTTTTTGATGAGCCAGTTCCCAATATATTTATTTTATAATCTAAGTTATTTCTAGCAATTACTGCTGTTATATTAGACGAACCAATGTCAATTGCTAAAAGAGTTTTATTCAATTACTACTCCTCTAAAGAGATTGAAGATTGTACTTCATACCTATTTTCTAAATTTTTTATTAAGTTATTAATTAACTCTTGATTTAATAATTTATCTACTGTTGACCTAACAGCTTCATTTTTAGATTCATCATATTGTGCTAATCTTGTATCTTCTATCTTATATAATACAATTTTATTTCCTAAATTAACTTTTCCTTGTTTTTCAGTGCTTGAGAAAAGTTTGTTTAAGAATGTTAAAGCCTCCTGTGCTTGAAGTTCAGGAATCTTTTCATAAGAGTCTCTTGATACATAACCTAAGCTTTTTCCTGAGAAGTTTTCTAACTCTTCGTTAGATAGTTTTTCTAAAGCTCTATTTAAAGCAACTGCTTCATAGTTTTGAGCTACTTGCTCTTTTGCTTTTTCATATGATAATGGTTTAGGAAGACCTTTATTTAAAACTTTAACTACTACATAGTTTCCATTGTTAATAAATGGTTTTAAAATATCTCCTGGTACTGCACCATCAATTTTTTCTAAACCTTCTGCAGAGTATGCTAATTTGCTCTCTTCTACTTCAACCTCTTTTGTGAAGTTTTCTTCACCTTTTTTAAGTTTTAAATATTTTCTTAGAGCTTCTTTTTTTGTAGCTTTTTCACTTAACACTTGAATCATCTCTTCTTTTGCTTCATCAAATGATTTAAGTTTTCCATCTTCTTGTCTATAATCAGTTTTAAAGTTATTGTAATGCTCTTTTAACTCATCTTCAGAAAAAGTTCCTTGCTCAACATTGATTTCTTCAATTGCTAACTTAACAGTTGGTTCAGAAACATAACTATTTTTGTTTTCTTCCCAATATTTTTTTAACTCTTCTTCTGTCACATTAACTTTTACATTGTTTGCATTTAGAATTTTGATACTTACTTTATCTTCTGCAAATAAAAGTTTGTTTAAGTTTTCTAACTCTTTATCATTTGCTTGAATTTGAAATAATGATTCAACTTTTTGTAAAAGTAAATCTCTTTTAACTGAAGCTTCAAACTCTGTTGGGTTTGATCTATTTTGTTGTAATACTTTGATGTATGTGTCTTTATCAAATTTACCATCTTTTAAAAATGCTGGGATTAAAACTAATTGTTTTGCAATCTCTTCATTAGTAACATCAAGACCTAATTCATCTGCAAATGATAAGATAAGATTTTTTTGAATAATTAACTTATATGCTGCATCTTTTAATTTTAGTTTATCAGCCATCTCTTGATTAAACTGATTACCAAACATTCTTGCATATTGGTCGTAAAGACTTGAATACTCTCTTTGGTATTCTTCAACAGTTACTTCTCTATCACCAACAACAGCTACTGCACCGCCTTTAGAACCGTAGTCGTAAGACCCCCATCCTACAAAACCAGCTCCTACGAAAGCTATTGTACTTATCCAAATAGTTATAACAAGCCACTTTTTGTGTCTTTGCATCCACGTTATCATAAAATATTATCCTCTAAAAAATTTTAGATATAATACATAAAGATTACTTTTATAAAGGTAAAATTATTTTAAAGTTTTTTTGAAAGAAGGTCATTTATTACAGATTCACGTTTTGTTGTTTCTATTCTTTTACAAGCACTCTTAAAAGCCTCTTCTTCTCCAACAATAAAACACATATCTTTAGCTCTTGTAATTGCCGTATATAAAAGTTTTGTATTATGCATAATATAGTGAGAAAAACTCATTGGAATTAAAGCATTTTCATACTCCATTCCCTGGGTTTTATGAATCGTTAGACAATAAGCAAGTGATAATAATGAGCTTAATTCATCAAACTCATAAAATACGACCATATCATCATTTGGATATAAAACTATACATTTCTGTTCTTCTGTATCAAGCTTTATTATAAGTCCAAGTTGACCGTTGAAAACTCTTTTTTCCATAAAATCAGTAGACCCAGTTTTATACATATGCATAGTTTGAGCTTTCATATTCTCATTTTTAATATGAATAACTTTGTCACTCATTTTATACTCATAAAGTTTACTTTTATAGCCCTCTTTTTTAGAGTGATTAAATAGTGATTGAAGCTGCATATTAAGATTTTCCACACCTAAAACTCCTGCTTTCATAGGAGTAATTACTTGAAAAAGTGTTAAAGCTGAAGAAATCTCTTTTTTCTTTATATATTCATAATATTTTCGTATATAATGACTAGAAATATTTAAAATTGTATTTAAAATTGACTCACCTATTCTTGCTCTTACATCTGAAAACTCATTTTGAGAGCTTGAATTTTTTACAGCATAATAATTGTTTATAGAAACATCAATAAATTCAAAATCTTTATAGTCACTTTTGTATTCAGGGACTTGCCCTTGCCTAATATCATTTGCTATAACAGCAATAGCTTGGTCTTCACTTTGTCTATAAATCTTTGTTAGTTTACAAATTGGTGCTAAATCAAATTTAATAGCATCTGCTAAAATATTACCTGCACCAATAGCAGGAAGTTGTCCATCATCACCTACAATTATAAGTATTGTATCATCATGGATTTTTTTAATAAGGTTGTAAAACATAACAGAATTAACCATTGAAGCTTCATCAAGTAAAATTACTTTATGGGGGAAAAACTCTTTATCCTCATGTTTTACAAATAAAGATTGTATTGTTGAACTATTATAACCTGTTGTATCAGATATTCGCTGAGAAGCAATACCACTTAAAGCAATAGTTATAATATCATCATAAGCAACTATTTCTTCAAGTAATTCTAAAACTGCTCTACTTGAAGTTGATTTACCAGTTCCTGCGTAACCAATTAAAAATAGTGTTTTATGACCATCATTTATAAGTTCAACTGCTTTTTTCTGCTCTTCACTTAAAGTGAAACCTAAAGTTTTCTCTTTTTTTTCTATATATTCATCAAAAGAAGCAATTATCTTTTTATTTCTTTCGTTTTCTCTTCTTTGAAAAAACTCTAAAATCCTTCTCTCTGCAAAATATAACATTGAAGGAGAGATTCTATGTTCACTAGTTTGAAATACTTCTTCTTCAACAAGCATATCAGAAACTACTTTTTCATATAAAATCTCTTCATTTTTAAAATGTAGATTTTCATCTAAGAGTCTATATAAATGTGACTTATCAATTGAAGAGTTTCCATTGTTATCACAAAACTCTCTTAAAGTATAGTTTACACAAGCACTAATTCTAAAATCAGACCTTGGATCAATACCTAAAGCTTTTGCTATTTCATCGGCTCTTTTAAAACCAATACCTTTTATATTTATAAGAATATATGGATTGTTTTTTATTTTTTCAATTAAATTATCTACTTCACTAAAGTGAGAATAGATTTTATTAATTAAATTTGAAGTTACACCAAACTTTGATAGAAATTTCCCTAGCTCTCTTAAGTGTTTAAACTTTTGCCAAGAAGCAACTATCTTTTCTAGTTTTTTCTCTTTTATTCCTTTAAACTGTAAAAGCTCCCCTGGATTTTCATTTAGTATTTTTACAAGTTCATCTTCTGTGTATTTTTCTAAAAGTTCTTTTGCAAACTTCTTTCCAACACCTTTTACTATTTTAGTTAAGAAAAAAAACATCTCTGCTTCTTTTAACTCTAAAGTCTCAAACTCAAACTGAACTCCATATTTTTTATGTGTTGTCCAGTTTCCCCTTAATAAAACCTCTTCTCCAACTATTTTCTCAATCTCAGTATCATAATAGTTACCACAAATTTTTTGGTTGTTTTCAAGGACTGCAATTACGTAGTTATTTTCTTCATTTTTATATAGAACTTTTTTCAAAACCCCCGAAAGATTAAAGGTTTTGTGTTCTTCATTAATAGATTCTGACAATCTTAATATCCATCATCAAATTTTGATTTCTTGTGTTTATCTTTTTTGTAAGTACTTCTTTTTTTCTCTTTTTGAATATGATTAGCCTCTTTTAGCAAAGTTGCTCTTTCTTCTTCAAACTCTTCACTAGAAGTTTCAGCATATTGAAGTGTTTTATTGATAAATGCGATTAACTGAGTAAGATAAGGTGAGTTAAGGTCAACAGCCTTTACTCTTTTTATATCTTCATAGTTTTTTTTAGTTCGCTCTTTAAAAAGCTCTTTATCAAAATTTTCTAATCTTAGTAGAGAAACAGTTCTAGTAAAGAACTTCTCTAATACTCTTATATATCTAACTCTTAGTTGTTTTTCGTGCATAAATATTCGAATCTTTTTTTAAAATTTTGGCAGTATATCATTTAGACTATCTAAACCTAGTTCATGTAAATCTAAATGTATTTGTCCCATTTTCATTGATTTGTTGTTCATTATTAATGGGGCAAAAATATTCATTGAAGAATCAGAAGTTTGAGCTTGTAATACAAATATGTAAAAAATAGAAATATCAGAAATATTCTCTATTTCTAGCTTTGCTACAAAATCTTCAGGAAGTTCAAACTCCAAAGACTTTAGGGCTCCAAAGCTCATAAGTCTAATAGTTTCGCCAGTTTCAACACCTTTTATCATAAAAAAGAAGTCATCTAATTTAGATAATTCAAACTCTTTTTCTCTTTCAAAGCCATCAATAGGAGTAACTACTTCAAATTTCATCTTCAACCTTTATTAATCAATTTGATTGTACAAAAATAAAAATTTGATGTCAATATATATAATATTTTATGATATACTTAAAATTATGATAGTTTCTAGTAATAATTTACTTAAAATTCTTTTGCCAAATGATAATAAAGTTTTGAAAGATGCTTTAAAACAAGCTGATATAAAAACTCTAGCAAATATAAAAAGTGGTGATATTAGTGTAGATGATATATTAAAAGACCTTTTTACACAGGCTAAAACAGGAACTAAAACAAATGCTTCAATTGAAAACTTACTAAAAAACTCTACTGTATTTAAGGACTTAGGAAATTTTAGTAAAAACATAGAAACACTTTTAAAACAAACTTCTCAAAACGAGAGCCTTCAAAAGTTTAAACCACAACTAGAAGCTTTATTAAAAAACCTTGGAAATATTGATGAAAAAGTATTAAAGAACTCCCTTGAAAAATCAGGAGTATTTTTAGAAGCAAAGATGCTTTCTCAAACACAAAGTAAAACTTCTTTACCAAAAGAGTTGGAAAATATTTTAAATCAAATAAAGACTATTTTAAAGCAGATTGATTTACCACAAGCAAAAAACATTTCCCAAACTATTGATAAACTGTTAAATCAAAATTTAAAAGGACTAGAAACCAATCCTAGCGAAACTGTAAAAGATTTAAAAACTTTAACTTCACAGTTAGAAACTCTTGGTAAATCATTACAAAATAAACAAACTGCAAACTTAGAACAACTAACAAATAGTTTAAAAAATATATCAAACCAAGTACAATTAACTCAATCAAAAATAGATAATGGTTCAACTCAAGTAGAAAAGCTTATGCACAATAAAAGCGAAGCCTTTTCAAATACAAGAGATGTATTGTTAAACCTAAAAAATGAGATTTTACAAAATAATAATCTACCAAATAAACAAAATCTACTTAAACAAATAGATAATTTACTTCAAAGTAAAGAGCTTAATACAAATATAAATACTTCTACTTTAAAAGCTACTCCAAACCAGGCGAGTGAAACCTTAGCTACATTAAAAGAGGTTGTTGCCTCATTACAGAACAAGCAGTCAGTAAATCCTGATAAGATTGTAAATAGTTTACAAAACTTAGCAACTCAACTTCAAACAAATCAAGTGAAAAATGAAGCATTAACTCAAGTAAAAGAGATATTACAAAATTTAAAAAATGAGCTTATCTTAGATAAAAATCTACCTAATAAACAAGCTTTATTAAATCAAATAGATAATCTACTTCAAAACAAAAATATGGATTCTTTAAATTTAAAACCTACCATTAACAATCTAACATCAAATATTGAAACTTTATTGAAGGATTTAAAAACAACTGTTGCACAACTAAATCAAGGAAATACAAACCAAGCAAGCTTTGAAAAAATAGATAAAGCCTTAGTAAAACTTGAACAAACAGCACAAAACTTTATACAAACTCTAAATAGAGGTGAAAATCCCAAAGGTGCAAATGCAAACTTACAAAATGATATGAAAGCTATTTTGTTAAAGGTGCAAGAAGAACTAACAACAAATACAACAGACCCCAAAGCAAGTGATACAGCAAAGCAAGTTGATAAGGTACTAACACAAATAGAGTATCACCAACTTTTATCACTAGTTTCAAATAGCAATAGTGTATACATACCTTTTATTTGGGATATGTTAGAAGATGGTTCTATTTCCATGAAAGAAGGAAAAGATGAAAAGTTTTATTGTGAAATTAATCTAAACCTAAAAGAGTTTGGAGAAACAAAGCTTTTACTTGGACTTTATGATAAAAATAAACTTGACTTAACAATCTATGCAACAAAAGATCATTTTAAAGAAGCTATCAAAGAGAATATTTTTAAATTAAAAAGAGCTATGAACTCTGTTGAATTAATTCCTGTAAATATCCATATTTTAGATTTTGATAAAGATAAAAAAGAAGAAGTTAAAAAAACTGATGTTTATAATCAAAATATAAATCTTGGTTTCGGGGTAGATATAAAGGCATAAAATGAATGAAAGAGAGATAAAAAAAGCTGTTGCCTTAGAGTATGATATTGAAGTAGATAATGCTCCTAAAGTAGTTGCTAAAGGTAAGGGAGAAATTGCTAATAATATTATTAAAATTGCCCAAGATAATGATATTCCTATAAAAAAAGATGAAGACCTTATTGAACTTCTATCTGCTATTGATATAGAAAAAGAGATTCCTCCTAGTATGTATAAAGCAGTATCTGAGATTTTTGCTTTTATTTATGACTTAACAGCTCTTGAAAGAAAAAAAAGAGACTCTGAAAAAACAAATGATACAATTTGATATTTATGTAAGTATAGTTTTAATATAATCCCTTAAAAACGAAGAACTATATTACTAATGAAAATCAACAACCTAGACAATCCTTTTTATATATTTTTATTTTGTATTTTTGCATTGATTGTTAATACAGTTTCATCTATATACTTTTTTCCAATAATGTTACTTGGTATAGTATTTATTGCCTTTTATGTTTGTATGGAAAAAAACTACAACTACACCCTATTTTTTCTTGGAATCACAACTGTTATAATTGAGGTAAACAATGGATTTAAACCCTTTTCTGTAATTTTACTTTGCTTTTTTATTTATGCCTTTGTTATTCCCTATGTATCAAGAGTATTGTCAGTTGATGGAACTAACCTATATGTTTATTTAGTAGTTTTTTATTGTGGTTTAGTGTTTTTATGGACATTAAATAATGAAATGAGCATTCAACTAAACTTTATTTTACTTTTAAACTTAGTTATTGACTTAATAATCTTTGGAGTGTTCATTTGATTAGATTAAAATTAATATTTATTTTTATTCTTGTTGTATTACTAACTTTACTTGCAAGGGTATATTTTCTAAGTATCAAATCAAATACTTATTATGAAGAACTATCAAAAAGAAACTATATTAAAAAAGTATATGAAGTTCCAAATAGAGGAATCATAAAAGATAGAAATGGAAAAGCCTTAGCTATGAATAAGCTTGGTTTCTCAATTAATTTAAAACCTCACTTAAGGTCATATAAAAATAAAGAGAGACTAGAAAAACTAATTACTCTAATAAATAAACACTTCCCAGAATATGAAAAAGAAAAGCTTTATAAAGAGTATAAAAAAACAGATTCACCCTATAAACATGACTTTGTAAAAGTTGTAAAGTATATTCCTTATGATAAGTTCTTTAAAAAATATACTCTATTTAACTCCCTTGATGATATACAAATTAAATCTGAGGTAAAAAGAGTTTATCCTTATAAACAAAATGCTTCACATATTATTGGATATGTAGGTAAAGCCTCAAGATTAGATATTGAAAGAAACCCTTTCTCAAAACATAGTGGTATTATCGGAAAAATTGGTCTTGAAAAATATTATAATGATAAACTTCAAGGGGAACTTGGGTTTAAAAACTTAAAAGTAAATGCCCTAAATAAAGAGCTTGAAGTATTAGAAGAAGAGAAACCATCAAGTGATAATGACCTTACTATCTCAATTGATATTGAACTTCAAAAATATATCCAAGAAAACTTCCCTGGAAAAGGTGGAGCAGTTATAGTAATGGATGCTCAAACAGGAGAGCTTCTTACTGCTGGATCTTTCCCTGAGTTTGATAATAATATCTTTGTTGATGGTATTTCAGTAAAAGAGTGGAATAAAATGAGAAATGACTTTAACCACCCTTTCACAAATAAACTGATTAATGGTAAATATCCTCCTGGTTCTGTTATAAAAATGGGTGTTGCTCTATCTTTCTTAGAAAATGGAATTAAACCAAGTTATACTGTTTTTGATACAGGAGCTATTACTTTAGGAAAAAGAAACTTTAGATGTTGGAAACAAAGAGGACATGGAAAAGTTGGCTTCTCTAAAGCAATTAGAGAGAGTTGTGATGACTTTTTCTATAAAGGAAGCCTAAAAATAGGAATAAATAATATTTCTGAAACACTTGCTAAATATGGTATTGGACAAAAGACTGGTATTGATTTAGATAATGAACACTATGGAACAAATCCAAACAAAGAGTGGAAACAACAAAGACATAATCTTCCTTGGTATGTAGGAGAGACGGTAATTACTTCAATTGGTCAAGGAGAAATGCTTACAACACCAATGCAAATTGCTAGGTATACAGCATTTTTAGCAACAGGTAAACTTCCTAAACCACACTTTTCAAAAGATAGTTATGAAGAACCATTAGAGATTCCTCACGATGAAAAACATCTTGAACTTATTAGAAAAGGAATGTATGAAGTAAATAACCATAGAAAAGGAACTTTATACAGATATTCAAGAAATAGTATTATTACTATGGCGGGGAAAACAGGAACTGCACAGGTTGTATCTATTCCTCAGTCTGAGAAAAAAAGAATGAAAGAGAGTGAACTAGAATACTATCATAGATCTCACGCTTGGATTACAGGGTATGGTCCATTTAAAGGTGACAAAAAATATGTTGTTACAGTAATTGTTGAACATGGTGGGCATGGTGGAAGTGCAGCTGGTTTTTTAGTTAAAAATATTTATAAAAAACTATATGAGTTTGGTTATATAAAAGACCCAAAATAAGCATATCTTGGAGATTTAATAACTTTTTCGATATAGTAATTTCTTATTTTATTTGAGGACGATATTTGAAACTAATATTTAGTTTATTAATTTTTTCTATTTCATTACTTTTTGCACAAGAAGAAGCTGCACCACCTGTTATTAATCTTTCTATTGCAGCATTAGAAGAACCAGCACAATTTGTTAAAACAATCAACATTGCTATTATCTTAACTCTTTTAGTTTTAGCCCCTACTTTACTTTTAATGGTTACAAGCTTTACAAGACTAATTATTGTTTTTTCATTACTTAGACAAGCATTAGGACTACAGCAAACACCTCCTAATCAAATTATCATTTCATTATCTTTAATTTTAACAATTTTTATTATGGAACCATATTTTAAAAAATCTTGGGATGATGCTATTGTTCCTTATATGGATGAAAAAATAGGTTATGAAGTAGCCTTTGAAAATGGAGTTAAACCTTTCAAAGAGTTTATGATTAAAAATACTAGAGAGAAAGATTTAGCGCTATTTTATAGAATAAAAAAAGAAGAAAACCCTAAAAATATTGATGATGTGCCATTAACTCTTTTAATGCCTGCATTTATTGTAAGTGAGCTTAAGACAGCATTTGAAATAGGTTTCTTAATCTTCTTACCTTTCTTAGTAATTGATATTATTGTAGCATCTATTTTAATGTCCTTGGGTATGATGATGCTTCCACCTGTTATGATTTCTCTGCCCATAAAGATAATTTTCTTTATTGTAATTGATGGTTGGGCATTGATTATTGGAAACCTCGCCCAGTCCTTTAAGTGACGGGTTTGTAGAGGTTAGAATAAATTGGTTTTGACTATTAAAATTAGTCATTTAACAAAAAGAAACAATTTTATAAGACTTAGTAGTTTTAGTCACTTTTTATCCAAAATCATCCACATTCTATCCACAGAATAGAGTGTGGAAAATTATTTTTACTTATCTAAATAAAATATAACTAACTTAAAACATACCTTTTAAAAGGAGGATTAATGACCAATGAACAATATCAAGAATTACTTGATTATGAGCAGCAAATAGCTTTAAAGCATAATGAAGTTCAAGAAAAAAATATAGACTTCTTAGTAGAAAAAGATGCACTATATCAACCTAATTTAAAAAAGGCTTTATCACCCTTAAAATTTCCTTCTTCACCTATTAGCCCTTATACTTTATCTACTGAAGTTGTATCATACTTAAAAACTCAAAATGTCCATATATCAGACAAATTAACGAAATCAATAGAAGATATTTGTAAAGTATTTAATTTTTCAATTCTTGCAAATGCAAATGGTTCAACTCAATCGTATATATATCCTGCACAAACTGGATTAGGTAAAAGTGTTTCTCTACAAATGTATGTTTCTCTACTACAAGAACAGTCTTCAATGATTGTAGTATCAAAAGTTGAGGAAGCAATTGAATATTGTAAATTTATTAATAAAATGAGTAGAAACCCATTATATGCTAGATGTAGCTATACAATAACTTCTGAAAATCCTAAAAATGATTTAAGAGTTGAGAAAAAGGATTTATCCAACTATAGATGTATTGTTATAACTCATAAAATGTTTCAACTTATTAATCAGAAAGTTGATATTGACACTTTTAAACTATATAAAAACAAAAAAAGAGATCTAATAGCAATTGATGAAAAATTATCTTTTTATGAACAACACAATTTCTCTAAATATGACTTAATATATTTAAAAGAAACCTTTAGCAAAATTATTTTAAAATCTAAAACTCTTGAAAATATAACTTATAATCCTTTAAAATTTTTTTTACAACTTGAAGAATATTTTAATATGTTAAATAAAACAATTGAGGATAATAAAAAAATTAATCAAGAAAAAATTTCTGTATGTGATGGATATATTGAAAGTTTTATAAAAACTCTAAATATCAATGAAAATATTGAAGCCTTACACCTTTTATTAGAAGCAAGAAAAAAAGAATTATTGGAAGAACTAAAAGATATAGGTATAAAGGATAATGAATCATTCTATGAAACAATTGGTTATAAAATTAAAAGCTTACTTCGTAACATCAAAGAAACACTTATAAGTGGTGTATATTATTTACAATATGGAAGAGAAAAGAAACTAGTAAGCGTTGAAAATATCATTAATAAGATAGGAGCAAATATAGTATTAGATGCTACTGCTACCATCAATAATTTTTACAATATAGCTAATAGATATGGTGGGAATATAACATATATTGAAGCAAACAAAATTAGGAAATATGAAAATTTAAAAATATATCAAGCAATAGGCTATGCACAATCTAGGTCAGCTATTTACAAAGATTTAAAAGATAATGATATTATTAATAACGCAAAATTGTATACCTCATATGCTCAAAATATACTATCAGAAAATGAAGATAAACTATTGATAGTTTGTCATAAAAAATTTAAAAGATATTTAATAAGTGAATGTCATAATGATAAAGTAAAAATTACTCACTGGGGAAATCATATAGGGAAAAACGAATGGAGTGATTGCAATAAAGTAATGATAGTAGGATGGAACTACCTAGACCCAGTAGTCCATATAAATGAAATCGTAAATGCTGTAGGAAGTACAGAAGCAAGTTTAGATTTAATTCATAAAAATGATTTAGTAGAGTATGAGAATAGACAAATTGCGGATGACTTAGTACAAGCTGTAATGAGATCAAGAGCTAGAAAGATTAGTACAGATGATTTAGATTGTAAAGTTACAGAAATTTATATGTTTCACAACAATACTCCTTCATCAAATCAAGTGTTAGAACTATTTAATTCACAATTCCCTAAATCTAAAATAAATTCATGGATTCCTAAAAAATCAGAATTCTTTGTAAAGAAAACTAAAGTATCTGGAAAAATTGAAACCATAATAGAATATTTAAAAGATAAAAAGAAAGAAGTCATGGAAATTGACCAACCAGAAGTGAGAAAAGAGTTAAATATACCAAAACAGACTTTTTCAAGAATAACTAAAAGTGAAGAATTTTTAGAAGCTCTTAAAAGTAAAAACTTTGCATTAATAGAAAAAAATGGGAAAACTAATAAATTTATATTAAACTAATTGTCCCACTTTTATAATATATATTTCTATATTAATGAGAAATGGGACAATTAAGTATTTTTTAATATTTTATATCAAATAACAAACTTCAACTAAAACTAATTGCACTTAGCTTTCTCTCAATAAAAGTTAAATGACCTTATAAAGGAAGGAAAGAGTTTGAAGAACGGAAGGAGCTTTGCGACTGAGTACTGAAAACGATTGACTGAACTTTAATAAAAGGTCTTTTAACTTTTAAGAAGTGACAAATAACTCTAATGTATACAACTAATAAAATAATTCTCTATAGAAATTTTTAAACTTACCACTATTTATAAAAATACTCATTTAATCAATACATACACAAACCTACAAAACTATAACTTATATAACTACATTATCTTAATATTTAGTATTTTCTTATATATAAAAACATACACAAATTAGTCCTCTTTGTAGCATACATAAACATACTTAATAAAATTACTTATTAATTTATAGATTTATTATCAAATAAAAGACATTTAAAACATTTATTTAATATAATTATTTGTACTATAAAAAAGACATTTATAGTATTTACTAAAAGGAAATTTGAAATGGAAATCATAATAGGTATTGTTGTATTATTGTTTATATGGGCTATAATTAAATCTATGGGTAAAAGTAAAAATCTAATTAATGATATCAATCAAGTAAGACTAAATGCATTAAGAAATCCGTCAAGATATACTCAAGGGTTCAATAAAAATGAAAGTGAAGATGAAATTAAGCAATCAATCACAACAACATTGTATTTAGCGCTTTCTCAATTAGGTCATAATGTGAATGACTATATACCTGCCAATTTGGAAGCAACAAATACCTTTAATGCTACAGTAAATGAAATTTACGAATTAGTACAAAAGAATAATGAAAATATATCTGAACAAGAATATACAAAAAAAAATCTTTATGCAATGTCAGATGAAGAATTGGAAGAAGAATATAAATTAGCAATAGCAAAACTTGAAACTGAAAATACTATGGAGAATGCAAAAAATTGTTTGAAAAAATTGGCAATAGAATTTGAAAATATGAGTAACTCAGAAATTATAGAAATGATATTAATTGTTAAAAACAATTCAAAGTCAACTAATACTTTTAACGTAAAAAATTATATATTTATTATGATTGGTTTAGCTTTGGAAAAAGAAGGATATTCTATTAATCCAGAAGAGAATCAAGAACTAGCATACCATGCAGATGATCTTGCTAGAAGAATATATGATAGAATTCAATTTGAAAATATTATTCTAAAACTTCAACAATGAATTTATTCTTATCTCATAAATTTAACCATAATTAAAAATCACAAGGGGAAAATTGAAAAAACTACTGCTAATTCTAACTCTAAGTATATTTTGCTTTGCTCAAAACCTACCAATTAATTCAGTTGTAAAAGTATTTGTTTCAGCATCAATACCAAATTATAAATATCCTTGGCAAACAAGCCAAAGGATACAAGTAAGTGGTTCGGGTGTAATTATTAAAGATAACTATATTATTACAAATGCTCATGTCGTTTCTAATGCTAAGTTTATTCAAGTATCACAAGATAAAAGTTCAAAAAAATATATTGCTAATATAAAATATATATCTAATCAAGCAGACTTAGCTATATTAGAAGTGAAAGATAAATCACTATTTAAAAATACTAAGCCACTTAATTTTACAGAAGATATAAAAACTGGAGATAATATAACTGTTCTTGGATATCCAATAGGTGGATATGATTTATCTACTACAAAAGGTATTGTATCAAGAATTGAAACTCATAATTATGTTTGGAGTGGTGAAAATCTATTAAGTATTCAAGTTGATGCTTCAATAAATAGTGGTAATAGTGGTGGTGCTGCATTAGATGATAATAACAATATTGTTGGAATTGTGATGCAATCATATTTAAAAAATCAGTCTGATAATATTGGTTATATAATCCCTTCCACAATTGTAAATACTTTTTTAGAAGATATAAAAGATGGAAAAGTGGATGGATTTGAAAATAGTGATACTTCATTTCAAAATCTACAAAATGAAAGTTTAAAGTCTTATTACAATATGAAAGGTGATAAAGGTGTAGTAATTACTGATATTGAAGATAGTGAAAAAGATTTAAAGCTTGGTGATATACTATTAAAAATTGATGGAGAAAAAGTCATTGATAATGGAACAGTTCAAACTAAATATGGAGCTCAAAATATCAATTATGCACTACATAAAAAACCTGTTGGACAAAAGGTATCTATTCAAGTTTTAAGAGATGGGAAAACAATAGATTTAAATTATACTCTAAAACAAAGAAATAGATTAGTTAAATATGAAAGATTTAAAGAACCAAGATACTTAATTTTTGCAGGATTAGTTTTTAGTCCTCTTACATCTAATTATATTTCAACACATGGTTTTAATGCTACACTGTTTGAAACCTTCTATAAATTTAACGAGAAAGCAAGCCATGCTAAAGAAGGTGTGATAATACAAGTAGAAAAATTCAACCACAATATAAATGATGGATATAATCCATATATATATTTAGTTAAATCAGTTAATGGAGTTAATATAGTTGATTTCAAACACTTTGTTAAATTAATAGATGAATCAAAAGATAAATATACTGTTATAGACTTTTTAGATATTAAGCTAAAAAAATATGTATTTGAAACTAAAAAAGCAAGAAATAGTTTTGAAGAGATTAAAAATATTTATGGACTAAATACAGATAGGCATCTTGATTAAGATTTTAAATTAACTTAAGTAAGGAATAAGTTTAAGTGAAGAATTATCAAACATTATTAAAAATTAGTGAAGAGGCAATCTCTTATGCTAAAAAAGATTTAGAAAAGTCTTTTAAATTAATTGAAAATATTGATGATAGTGTATTGTTTGAATTAACTCTATATAAAATTTCAAAAGAACTATTGCACATAAATAAAACTAAATCATTTGAAATAGTAAATAATTTAAGTGAAAAATATTTTTATGGATTGAAAGCTTATGAAAAAGTAATCAATAAAGAAGAAGTAGAAATTGATAATATAATTAAACTTTTAAAGAATAACTACAATAAAAAACAAATGAAATACCATATTTACTATATTCTAGA